>JBOFWD010000152.1:0-17261 GCA_051653445.1 Acidaminococcaceae bacterium
GCATAATAAACATTAAATAAAATGCGGCTGTTCAATAACAGCCGCATTTTATTTTTTTCAAAGTGTTTATTTTATGAGCGTAGATGTGTTTAAGGTTTTTGCAAAGATGATTGAATATACGCAAGAATGACCATATCGGGCAGGTTATTTTTTCAAGGTGCAGAATAATAGCTGAAGGAATGCCTTCTTTCCTTATTGAACGATCAATGCTGCTAAAAATAGATATCAGTAAAAAATACACGCTGATTTTTAGTTGAATGCTAAAGTCAAGTGTGTACTTTTTTTTGCAATCAATGTGGTAAAATAAATGTATATATTCGCGTTGTTGAACGCAGAAATGGACGGATAAAATGGCAGATTTATATTGTGTTAAGCTTGGGGAAACCATGCGCAGTACATTTGCGGAAAAAATTAAGCAATATAGATATGGCGACGCATTATTAGTTTTGCCAAACCGTTTTTTGCTTCAGAAAGAGCAGCAAAAGTCGGTAGTAAGAGCGGTAAATATGGATTATTTACCTAATGAGATATTGCGGGCAAATAAGCGTGATAGGTTTTCAATGTTATCTAGACGTTCTCAAGAAATGATAATTAAGAAAATTATTGAAGATAAAAATAAAACTGGTCAATTGCAATATTTACACCATATTGCAGAAGAGGATTCTTTTGCAAAAATTGTAACCGGTTTTATAGGAGAGCTTTCACGCGCAGGTACAACTTCCGAAGAATTCACAGAAGTAATTTCTGCTTGGGAAAGAGAGAATGATTATGGTATAAAGGATGAAGAAATTGCCAGCATTTATAGTGATTATAGAAAAATACTGAAAAAAAATAACTGGTATGATATTGATGGTTTATATCGCCTGGCAACCGTTGAAATGCAAAAGCCGAACAGCATTATGCCTTGGCAGGCACTCTTTTTTAGTGATTTTTATCAGTTTGACCAGCTTCAGCTTGATTTTATTGCTAATATTAAGGACAGATGTGTCGTAAGTATTGGTATTGTCGGGGACACGAAAAATGAAGAATTATATGGAGCAACTGTAAATGTTATCAGTGACTTAATCGGCCGCGGTTTCAAAGTGCATAAAACGAGTCTACGGTGTGAAAGAAATGAAGCTTTAGAGCACTTTTGCCTGCATTGGAAAAATAAAGTGTCTGTTTTTGATAAAGAAGTTAACAATATCAGGGTTCTTGAAGCGGCTAGCTTGGAAAATGAAATGAGAATTGTGCTGGAAGATATAAAAAGCAGAATATCAGAGGGTACTGGTTGTGAAGATATTTTATTAGTTGTTCGCAAGCTGGATTCTTATAATGGATTGCGCAATTTATTTGATGAGTATGGCATTCCAACAACATTGCCAAGAGTAACTAGTTTTTTTGCTCAACCTATTGTCGAACTTTTAAATTGCGCTTTGAATTATGCAAAAAATGATCATGATGTAAATGTGTTTTGCGAACTACTTTGTAGTAAATTTGCAAAGCTTTTGTATAATTTTGACGGTGAAAAAATCGCAGAGTTGCGTACAAACAGGTACTTCCCCAGCACTAAAAGTTTAAAAGAGTATTTGCAAAACGCTGGATATGTTTTTGACGCGAACAGTGATATTGGAAAATTAATCGCCTGGGCAGCAAATTTGCCTAAATATGCAAACGCCAAAGAATATTGCTTTTTGGTGCGTGAATTAATTGAAGAGTGGCGATTGCCTGAACTTTTCGGTGAATCTTATAAGAATAAAGCATTAATGCTGGAAGAATTGAAGAACGGCCTTCTGGTTGAAAAAATTTGTTATGAAGTGCTTGATGAGATCGAAGGGGTTTATAAAGAAAGCAAGGAAGCAGAAAAAAAGATAGCTATTGAAGAGTTTCATGGTATTTGGGAGGAAATAGCAAAAGAAAAGCAGGTTACTCTTGAAAACGGCAATTGGCAGGGAGTATGTGTTCTTGAAGCCGCAAATGTGCAGGGAATATATTTTAAGCATATTTACATCATGGGCTTGCGAGAGGGTGAATTCCCTGCTCTGAAGCAAGAAAACTGGCTATATAACGATAATGAAAGAAGTTCTTTTAAAATGCTTGGTATCGACTTAAAGAACAGTGGGTCAGCATTGGTTGAAGACAGATTTTTTTTCGCCTCTGTTATGGCTGCGGCAACGGATAGCCTTTCATTAAGCTATTATACTGATGATGAAGGTGGTGCCTCCGGTTATTTAAACGAATTAAAGCAATACTATGCAGAAAATAGTTTAAGCGTTATAGCTGGAAATACGAATATTTTAGACTGTTGGTCTGAAAAACAGTTTGTTGAAAGGCTTTGTGAACTGCAGCAATTAAATGAAAAAGACAAAAAATGGCTCGCTGAAAGGGTCGGAAGCGAATATGAATTTCTTCGCATGCTCGATAAAGTGCGGTTTGCTCACAAATCATCTTTTCAAGGCGGCCTTAATCATGAATTAAAGAAAAAGATAAGAACAAAAATTGGTGAATGTTATAGTTCTTCAGCGCTTGAAGTATATGCGTTTTGTCCTTTTAAGTTTCTTGTGGAGAGGATATGGCAAATTGCGACTTGGCAGGAAGCAAGCGATGAAACAGAAGTAGTTGACCAAGGAGATTTGTATCATGCGTCGCTAGCCAGGTTTTTTTCAAAATATATTGGAAAAAACATTCATGCTGAAGCTATTACTAAGCTTGAAAGTGAATTGCAGAATTGTTTTATTTCGCTGTGTGATGAATTTTTGCTTGCGGGCAAACTAAAGAAAACTGATTTTTTAGAGGCCGAGAAGCAACAAATATGGGCAAAACTTTTGCGGGTAATGCACGCAGAGATTGCATATCAGAAAACATTAAGTATTATTAGACCAAATTTATTGCCTGCTTTTGTGGAATGGGGCTTCGGAAACACTAAAAATGGACAGGCTTTTTCTCGAACAATTGATGGAGAAGATGCTTATTTTACAGGACGTATTGATAGAATTGACGCTGATGAAGACTTTTTGTTTATTACTGATTATAAAAGGACAAATGGTCCCGCAAAAAAAGATTTTGAGCTAGGGCTTGATTTGCAGATGCCGCTTTATCTGTTAGCTGCTGAAGAATTTTTTGAAAAAGATAAAAGAAAAGTTTTAGGCGGCGGCTATTTTTCTATTGAAACGGCTGAAAGGAAGAATGGCCATTGGTGCAAAGAAGCAGAGTTTTTGCCGTGGATAAAACGAGGAGAAGAAGCGTGGCAGGAATTTCTGGAAAAGGCAGTCAATAATCTGTTCTCTTGCGTTCGAGGTATAAGAGAGGCCGATTATTATACAGAACCAAAAATGCAATGCCCTTCCTATTGCCCCGGAATAGATATTTGTCGATACGCTCTTTCAAATGATTTACAGGAAGAAGGATGTGAAGCTGATGACTGATTTTACCCCTGCGCAGGAATGTGCGATAAAGACGATTGAAAATAACATATCAGTTTCAGCTGGTGCCGGTTCAGGTAAAACCCGTGTTTTGGTTGAGCGATTTGTTAATATAATTTCCGGCAAAAAAGCTGCTGCGGACGGGATCCTGGCAATTACCTTCACACGCAAGGCTGCCAAAGAAATGAGAGAGCGAGTTCGTATAAAGATTGATGACTTAATAAAGAATCCAGCCAATGACAGGCAGTTTTGGCAAGAGCAGCTAATGCTTTTGGAAAGGTCGCAGATAAGTACGATTGATAGTTTTTGCAGCCGTTTACTGCGTGATAATCCGGTCGAAGCAAAGGTAGATCCAGCATTTGTTACGACGGAGGAATTTGATTTAGCAGATTTTTATTATGAAGAATCTTTGCAATACATGAAAAAACTACTGCAGACAAAAGATGTTGATTTTCAAAAACTGCTTGAAGAATATGGACGCAGCAAACTAATGGAAATGATAACAGTTCTTTTGGAAAAACTTTCTTTATTAGTTGATGGCAATGACTTGGACAAACTATATGAGGAAACTCTTGGACAGAAAATAAAAGAAACGCAAAGCAAGCTATTGTTAAACATTCAAATATTGATGGACCTGCGTGAAACTATTAAAGGAAAACACCGCGAAGAATTAGATGCAATTTCTGCTAATTTGGAGATGGTGAGGGAAGCGGTTGCGGATTGTAATGTTGAAATATTAAGCAGCTATTTGCTGCATTTATCTGCTAGGAATAAGGCTGATGCTGATTTAATAAAAGAGATAAGAGAACTGACAAGCAGATTGATGATGGTGCCTATAGACAAGCATGCTGGAGAATTAATTAAAAGCTGGGAAATATTTTTCCAGGGCCTTGATGGACATTTCCAAATCAGGAAAGCTGAAAGAAAGATAATGAGTTTTGGTGATGTGGAAGAAAAGGCTCTATTGCTTTTGCTTAACAACAAAGACATTCTGGCTAAATGCAGAAATCGTTATAAATATATAATGGTTGATGAATTTCAGGATACAAATCTGCAGCAGAAAAAATTAGTATATCTTCTTGCTGGCGGCAACAGTGAGCAGCTTCTGGATAAGAGACTTTTTGTTGTCGGTGATGCCAAACAATCTATTTATCGTTTTCGTGGTGCGGAAGTAAGTGTTTTTGCTGATGTTTGTAAAGATATAGAAAAAAATGGAGGCAAAAACATCACACTTCAAGAAAACTTTCGTTCTTCGCCAGAAATTTTAGCTGTTTGCAACGAGGTCTTCAATGATTTAATGGGAAATGACAAGAATAATGACGTTGTTTTCGAAAAACTTTCACCTAATAAGAAATCACAGGCAAAACCTAAATTAATTATTCTTACTGCTGAAAAAGATAAAAGGCAAAAAGCCAATAAGGCTGAAGCTTCGGTTGTTGCTCAAAATATCAAGGAATTAGTTGAAAGGGATAATTTTCAATACTCAGACATAGCAATATTGCTTGCAAGTATAAATAGGGCACAAACTTTTGCCGCGGCATTGCGTTCGCAGGGTATTTCATTTCATATAACTGACGGCAAAGGTTTTTTTGAAAAACAAGAAATTATAGATCTGGTTAACTTGTTGTCAGTTTTGGATAATAGCAGAAGAAATCTTGAGCTGATAGGCATTTTAAGGTCACCTTATTTTGGCCTGAGTGATGAGACTATAACAGAATTATGTTTCGCAAGGGAAAATAGCAGTTTATGGCAGGTTTTGATGAGTGACACGCTGAGCTTGGACTTGACACCGGAACAAAAGAACTTATGGCAGAGAGCAGCAACGAAATTGAAAAGATTAAGGGCTAATACAAACACGCTGCCTTTGCCCGATTTGTTAGCAAGTATTTTTGAAGAGCTACAGATAATTCCTTTGAATGCTGGTCAGGAATTCGGTAAAGAAAAAATAGCTAATGTAAAAAAACTACAGCTGATGGCTACAGATTTTTGCATGAAACAAGGTGGTACTCTTCATAATTTTTTGCAGAGAATAGAAAAGATGCGTACTGCGGAAACAAGGATAGAAGTTGCAAATGGCGTTTTTGCACAAAATTCTGTGACAATAATGACTATTCATAAGTCAAAAGGGTTGGAGTTTCCGGTTGTTTTTCTGCCGGCCTTACATGCCAGAGGAAAAAATGATTCGAACAATATTTGCTTTTTGCCCAAAGTTGGCCTTGGGATAAAGGTAAGGGATGCAAATGGTGACCTTGTGGAAAGTTCACTGTTCAGAGAAATAAAAGGATACAATAATGAAATGGAAGCCGCAGAGAAAAAAAGGCAATTATATGTAGCGATGACACGTGCAGAGCAAAGGTTATTCTTATCAGGAGTTGCCGTGGAGGATGGAGGCAAAGATAAAAAATCAAAAGAAGAATGGCTGGATTCTTTAAAAAGAATTTTAGTTACGGAAAAACTTGGACAGCCTCTTGTCGACATAGAAGTTATTGAAGAAAATTCTGTTCAAGCACCTGAAATAGTATCAGCGGAAAACAATAATAAAAAAGTGCTCTTTGATGAGCAGGTCTATAAACAAATTGAACCGTTGCCCAGCTTTGGTTTAAAGCAGTTAATTTTCTCTGCAACTTCGTTGCTTGAATATGATGATTGCCCACGTAGTTTTTTTTATCACTATATAGCGCAGCTACCGGCTTGCGAAGCAATGTGTGGTGAAAAAGCTGTTGAAATTTGTGAGAATGCTTTGCCGGCAAATATTTTAGGGCTTGTCATTCACTCAGCAATGGAGAATATGGATAATTATGGTTTTGATGGAGCGCTCGGTTATGCAATTGAGAAACATGTTCCGATTTTTATGCACGAAAACGCCCGGCAAGTTACCGGAAGCATGCTTTCTTCATATCTTGCAAGTGAAATCTATAGGGAAATAAGTTGGCTGGATAAAAAAACTGAAGATAATTTCTGCCTGCCGCTGTTTGAAAATGCTGATCAGAAAATCTGGGTTACCGGCAGTATTGATTGTCTTTATACTTATCCTGAGGGAGATTTGGGTATTATTGATTATAAAACAGGCAAGCCACCGGTAAGTGAGTATGATGTAAAAGGTTATGCAGAGCAATTATCTTTATATGTATTGGCTGCTGAAAGTCTTTATGGTACATCGGTAAGAACTGCGACTCTGCATTTTTTGCAGAACAACAGCAAATGGGAGCTACCTCTCAATAGAGAAGCTGCATTAAATAATATAATTCAAAAATGCATGACTATCAGCAATAAAAAGAAAGAGCAGGACTTTGCAGTCCTGCCTGGAAAATGTGCTTTTTGTGCTTATGCTTATTTATGCTCTCAAAAATGACTAACTAAGCTCGATTGAACTTCCTGGTTTTACAATCATAACCTTAGCAGAGGTTTTTGTTTCAACTTCTTTTTTGAATTTTTCCGGATCTTGGGCAATTACTGGCCATGTATTATAATGCACCGGAATAACTTTTTTTGCGTTCAGCAATTCTACGGCTTTTACTGCATCTGAAGGGCCCATAGTATAATTATCCCCAATAGGTAATATCGCGTAATCAATATTTTCAAGCTCACCTAAGAGCTTCATGTCGCCGAATAGGCCGGTATCTCCAGCAAAATATATAGTTGTGCCGTAGAAATTTACAATAAAACCGCAAGCATGCCCTCCGGCTATGCCTGCTCCATGGAAAGCCGGTGTAATTCTTACCTTGCCAAATGGGAAAATATGGGTGCCGCCAATATGCAGGCCGTGTGCAACACAGCCTTTTTCTGCGGCCAAATTTGCAATCTCAGCGGTTGAAATTATCGTGGCAGCATTTTTCTGGGCTATATCAAAAGCACTTCCTAAATGGTCGGCGTGTCCATGAGAAACCAAGATGTGAGATGCTTTGATGTCAGCAGTTTGAAGACCGGCAGGATTGGCGTCAAGGAAAGGGTCAAAAATAATAGCGTCGTTTTCGTTTTCGAGAATAAAACATGCATGGTGTACATAGTGAAATTTGTTCATTTAAAATCAACTCCTTCAAGCATCATTATTAAGTGATATTATAAACGAAATCAAATGGCAAAGCTATAAAAGATAAGCTTCAATGCTTTACATTGGAATGTAAATGAAGTAAAATTTTTTTAGTTTTATTGTCAGAATATGTGGTTCAAAAGTATAATAGGGGTGGATAAATGAATATATATTTAATTAGCATTTTGGGTTATGCGGTTTTGTTGATAGGGATTGGCTGGTTTATCGGTAAACATGTTAAGGAAGCTTCTGATTTTTTTGTTGGTAATCGAAAATTCAGCTGGCAGTTGTTGTTTACTACTTTGATTGCTGCCAACATAGGAGCCGGTTCGACTGTCGGGGTTACAGGATTGGCCTTTAAACATGGCGTTTCAAGTTGGTGGTGGATTGGCTGCTCGGCTATTGG
The DNA here is from genome assembly GCA_051653445.1 of Acidaminococcaceae bacterium. Classification (GTDB taxonomy): domain Bacteria; phylum Bacillota; class Negativicutes; order Acidaminococcales; family Acidaminococcaceae; genus RZYP01. The sequence goes on from JBOFWD010000152.1 coordinate 7,838, forward strand.
TTCTATTTTTCTTGCGTATTTTGTAGGCCCTAAGGTGTGGGTCGTTGCTAAAAAATATAATCTGTATACGATGGGCGATTATCTTGACTTGCGTTATGCTCATGTCTTTCGCGGCATCATATCGAGTATGATGGTTATAGGAACTTTGGCATTGTTTTCAGGACAGCTTATAGGTGTAGCTTGGATACTTGATGTTGTAGCAGGTATTGACAAGCCAGTGGGAACCATTATTGGCGCTGTAGTTGTTACGCTTTATTTTACAGCAGGTGGTGTTTTATCTGCCGCTGTTGTTAACATTGTTGAAGTAGTCGTCATTTTTGCCGGTTTTTGTTTGGCAGCACCATATGCGCTAAGCAGTGTTGGCGGTTGGTCTGGCATGGAATCTATGGTTGCAGCAAATATGGCTGATCAGGCAAAAACAGCAGCATATTTTTCGTGGGATGGTATTGGATATACATCTATAATAGGATATTTTCTCATGCTGGTTCCTGCGTTCTGTATATCACCAGGACTAGTCGGTAAAATTTATAGCGCGGAAAACGTCAGAGCTGTAAAAATTGGCACCATGTTAAACGCGTTAGTACAATTTGGTTTTGCTTTTTTGCCTATGATTTTAGGTATGTGCGCATTTGCAGCTTTTCCAGATTTAAAAAATCCGGAACTTGCACTTCCGACAGCAATGAAAGAACTTATGCCTTTCGGGGTAGCTGCCTTGGCCCTAGCTGCTATTTTTGCTGCTGAAATCAGCACTGCTGATGCTGTTTTATATATGTTGTCATCGTCAATTGCCAATGACTTATATAAAACTTTTTTCAGACCAGATATATCCGATAAGGAGCTTTTAAAATTCAGCAGAGCGACTACGCTTGTGTGTGGTATTTTAGGCGTTTTGCTTGCATTATGGATGCCTAATATTATTACTGCCCTACAGATTTTTTATTCTTTGATGACGGTTTCTATGGGCGCACCTTTCTTGGTCGGGCTTTTTTGTGAGAGAGCTTCAACGAAGGGCGCTTTTATCTCAGCAATTGCTGGCGTGGCTACAACATTGGTTTTACAGTTCGTTAATTCTGGTAAAGGATTGTGGATTCTTAACGCGGGCTCAACAGGGATTGTTGTTGCGGTGATTGTAATGTTTGCCAGTTTATATTTATTCCCTAACAAAAAGATTTTGCAATAGCATAAATCAGAGGAGGGTTTTTATGAAAAAAATTGCAAGAGCGTTTGCAATTATGTCCGTTGCAATATTTTTCCCTGTGATGGTTCAGGCTTCAGAACAAAAAACAACTTTTGATAGTGAACAAACAACCTTGGCAACAGGAGTTGAAGATGCTTTCAAACAACAATTCCCAGCCGTATCTTTAGATAGAAATGACAGCATTACATCTAAAGAAGCCGGTAAACCGGACAAAACTTTTGAAATCAAAAGCCGCCAACCAGAGCGTAAACTTCCGGCTAACTATAAGACAATCACTATTATCGGCGAAGCAAAAGCAACTGAAAGTCAAGCAATTGCTTTTATCAAAAAGTACACTAAAGACAATAATATAAAATTTAAGGTTTCCCCTGAAGATATGGTGCGATTTTATTATGAAGAAAGTTCTAAGGAAGGCATAAGAGCTGACCTGGCCTTGTGCCAGGCAATTCTGGAGACAGGCTTCTTCAAGTTTGGCGGTACTGTGAAGCCGGAACAAAATAATTTTTGTGGGTTAGGAACTACCAGTAAAACAGTTGCCGGGGCGACATTCAAAACGCCGGCAATTGGTGTGCGGGCACATATCCAACATTTGTTGGCTTATTCCAGTGAACGTGAACCAAAAACTAAAATCGTTGACCCACGCTATCATTTGGTCCAAAAAATGAGAAAAACAAGTGGATATCTTACAACATGGCATTCACTTAATGGCATGTGGGCTATGAGCGGCGAATATAGCGAAAAGATTTTTGACTTGCATAGTAAAATGCTTACCATGCCTAGAGAATAGTAATTTGCAAAAATTACACTCATGCTTGATTAAAGTGCACAGCGGCAAAATATGGCTGTGTACTTTATCTTTTTATGTTAAAATGGACACAAGAGGTGAAAGTTTATGCATATTGTTTTAGTTGAGCCTGAAATACCGGGAAATACCGGTAATATTGCCAGGCTTTGTGCTGCCACAGGCTGCAAACTGCATTTGGTAAGACCATTAGGGTTTTCCGTGGATGATAAGTATCTTAAGCGAGCAGGCTTGGATTACTGGAATCTGGTTGATATCAATTACTACGATTCAGTTTATGAAGTTCTTGATAAATTTAAAGACAATTCAAAATTTCTGTTAACAACCAAAGCACATAAGCGCTATACAGATGTAAAATATGATTCGGAATCATTATTGATATTTGGTAAGGAAACAGCTGGTTTACCTGAGAAGCTGCGCCTGGAATATCTTGATTCCTGTGTTAGAATACCGATGATTACAGAAGCACGCTCTCTTAATTTGTCTAATTCTGTTGCGATAGTTGCTTATGAAGCTTTGAGGCAACAAGATGATTTTGCAGGGCTTACTGTTTAGATAGGGAGGGCAAGTAGATGATTCTAATTAAAGAGTTTGAATTTGATGCGGCGCATTATTTACCTGAATATAATGGTAAATGTGAAAAACTGCATGGGCATACATATAAATTAGTAGTGAAGATCGAAGGCTTACCTGATAAGGAAGGTATGGTAATAGATTTTGTGCGGCTGAAAGAAATTGTAAAGGATGCCGTTCTTAATACGTTGGATCATTCCTGCATAAATGACATATTGCCGCAGCCTTCTGCTGAAAATATCGCCGTTTGGATATGGAAGAGATTGAAACCAATTTTGCATTCCGATAATTATGATTTATATGAAATCGAGGTTTGGGAAACAAAAACCAGCGGAATAGCATATAGGGGGTAAGCAAATGTTAAAGGATGTTCAAGGGGAGCTCGATTCAAGGCAAGTCCCGTTGAAAAATGTTGGAATTAAAAATTTGCGCTGGCCTATTAGCATGAAAGACAGGGAAAAAGGCATACAGAGTACTGTTGCAACAATTAGCATGGCAGTAGATTTGCCACATGACATGCGCGGCACACATATGAGCCGTTTTGTAGAGTGTCTCCAATCATTCGGCCCTGTTACGCCTTTTGCTCTGGAACATATTCTTGATGCATTGAAGGAAAAACTGCAAGCTGAGAAGGCTATGCTGGAGCTCGAATTCATATATTTTATTCAGAAAGAAGCCCCTATATCAGGACAAAAAGCTCCGCTTGATCTTAACTGTCGTTTCAGGGCTGAAAAAGGCGAATTATTTGAGCTTTATATTTGCGCCGAAATACCTATTCATACTCTTTGTCCCTGCTCCAAAGAAATCAGTGCCTATGGAGCTCACAATCAAAGAGCCATGGCCAAAATTGAAATTAATTCAGGTGATATGGTCTGGCTGGAAGAATTGGTAATGATGGCTGAAGCAGGAGCGAGTTCACCAATATATTCTCTTTTGAAGCGACCTGATGAAAAGTTTGTTACTGAGCGCGCCTATGAGAATCCACGATTTGTGGAAGATGCGGTAAGAGAGATAGCGTTGCAGTTGGAAGCTGACAGCAGGATAAAATGGTATAGAGCGACGGTTGAGAGTATAGAGAGCATCCACAATCATAATGCTTTTGCATGTGTTGAAAAAGGGTGGAAGGTGGACTCGGAATGATTTTGCCGATTACAAGCCTTAATTTAAGATATGAACTTAAAAATATCGGTGTGCATCCGGCAAGTGTAGAGACTTTTATGAATAAGTCGGCTATTCTGCCTTTAAAGATTCTTAAAGTGCGTACACCGGCTGCTAATATAATTAAGCAAGAAATGCTTGCCTGTGGCGGTGACTGCGCTATACACGCAGGCTGCGTAGTTTGTGCACAGGACTATAGTGATATTTTACTTTTGGGCTCCAGAAAACATTATGGGCTTTTGTTGCAAAAGATGTCTATGATGCCTTATTTTGGTTTGCCTAAGCTTAGAGAAGAGTTGCAGGCTTTTCTGGAAAAGGACCAGCGCAAAACAATACTGGCTGACAACCGTATTTTGAAATATGACCATGTTTTTGTAATGGGAATTTTAAATATAACTCCGGATTCTTTTTATGCAGGTTCAAGAGTAGGATGCCTTGACGATGTCATTAATCGTGCTGGGCAAATGCTAAGTGAAGGAGCGGAGATACTTGATATAGGCGGAGAATCGACGCGGCCCGGGTCTGAAAGCATTGCGCCCCGGGAAGAAATCTCAAGAATTTTACCGGTTATCGAAGCTCTGCGTAAGGAATATCCAAAAAGCATTCTCTCTATTGATACTTATCATTCAGAAACTGCCGAAGTTGCGCTTGCCGCTGGAGCAGACATTATAAATGACATAAGTGCTATGGAATATGATGCGAAAATGGTTGATGTGGTTGTTAAAAATAATGCCCCTGTTATTTTAATGCATATGAGAGGGACACCCAAAAATATGCAGCAAAACACCCGGTATGGTAATGTGGTGGAAGAAGTCACCAAGTATTTGTTCGAACGCGCTGAAATGCTCAGAGGGTATAACGTTTCTAAAGATAAAATAATTTTGGATCCAGGAATAGGTTTCGCTAAAAATGTAGAGCAAAATTTAAAATTGATGCAGGGGTTAAGCGAGATGACTGGGTCTGATTATCCCGTTTTGCTGGCTGCTTCCCGTAAATCGACAATCGGCAAAGTGTTAGGCGAGATTCCGGCAGAAGAACGTTTGTCAGGAACAATCGCTACAAGCTGTCAAGCGGTTTATGCAGGAGCTGATATGGTAAGGGTCCATGATGTTAAAGAAAATGTTCAAGCTATTAGAATGTTGGAGGCTATTTTGAAATGCCAATAGCTTACATAGCATTGGGGAGCAACATCGGAAACCGAAAACAAAATATTTTTACGGCTCTTGATTGTATGGAAAAATCCGGATTAAAAATATTGAAAGTTTCGTCTCTCTTAGAAACAGAGCCCTATGGGGTGATCGATCAACCTTTTTTTATTAATGCGATAGCTAAGATTCAGACAGAGCTTTCGGCACATGCATTATTAAGAGAGCTGCTTGCTATTGAAATGAAAATGGGAAGAGTAAGAAATAGACATTGGGGCGAACGCAACATTGACCTTGATTTGATATTGTATGATAATTTAATTATAAAAGATGATGATCTTATTCTGCCGCATCCTGACATGCAGAACAGACTTTTTGTTTTGGCACCGCTATCTGAAATTGCTGCTGATGTTATACACCCCGTTTTTAAAATCACGATCAGTGATATGTTAGATAATTTAATGAGCGGAGATGAAAACAAATGAATTGTTATGTTAAGCTCAACAACCTCTTGATTTTTCGAAACCTGCTTACCGATCCTGTAATTGTGTCTCTTAGAAAACCAAAAGAGGTTTCCAATCCTGATCTATATGGTGAACTTATTGAAAAGGCGGAAGATTACGGCCTGATGGGAATAATTCCGGTTGAATATATAATGCATTCAATTGTCCATCAAAAAAATGTTTTTTGTTGTATGGCAGAAAAAAACAATGGGGCTATTGGCGAAGGTCTGATGAAAGCTGTAGCTGGAGACATAGTAATTTTACGAGAATTTCTGGCTGAAGTTTTTCAGCGTTTTAAAAATCATGAAATTTTCGGAAATTATATTCCATCGAACATAAAACCGCTTGCAGGACGTAAAATATTAGAAAAATGCTTTTTTAATTATGGTGATGATGATAATGCCAAAATTTCTACAAAAGCCTTGTGTCAATATTATGAAAAATTTGGCTATGGCATTATGGCCGATTTTGTTGCCTTTAACTGGGACGGCGAACGTGAAAGACTTGCCGGCATAAACAATTACTCCGAAATGACTTTTGACAAAATTTATGGTTATGAAAGACAAAAACAAGAACTAATCAAGAATACAGAAGCATTTTTGAACAATAAGCCTGCTAATAATATTTTGCTTTTTGGTGATCGCGGAACTGGCAAATCATCTTCTATAAAAGCTATAGGAAACCATTTTTATGAGGATGGATTGCGTATGGTCCAGGTAAGTCGTGACCATTTTTTACAGTTGCCAAAATTAATGCAAGAACTTAGCAAATGGGGAAAGAAATTTGTAATTGTTTTAGATGATTTATCGTTTGAAGAGTTTGAAGTCGAGTACAAAGTATTAAAATCTATTCTTGATGGCGGGCTTGAAGTAAAGCCTGACAATGTTCTGTTTTATGCTTCTTCTAATCGTAGAAATATAATTAAAGAAGTATGGCAGGATCAAAATATGAATGAATTGCACAGCCGTGACAGTATTAACGAAAAGGTATCATTATCTGATCGTTTTGGAATCAAGCTATTTTATGATTCGATGGATCAGGAAGAGTACTTTGTTTTATTAGAGAAAATGGCTAAAGATGAAAAGCTTAAGATTTCGTCTAAGGACTTGAGGGCAGAGGCCGTGAAATGGGAAATGAGCCATACGGGCAGGAATGGAAGAGTTGCTCGGCAGCTGCTTGATTATCTTCATGGTAAAGGTTAGTGCAAGTTTTTTTATGTCAGGGGCGTTATAATGCTGGATAAAGATAAATTGTTAGCACGTTTTATAAGTTACGCAGAGTTTGAGACTACATCAATGTATGAAGCAGGTACTTTCCCCAGCACTGAACAGCAATTGATATTTGCCGAATTTCTCAGGCGAGAATTGGAAAATATCGGGTTGAGCAATGTTTCGCTTGATGAACATGGCTATGTCTTAGCAACTTTGCCAGCCAATGATAACGGAAAATCACCAGTTGTTGGTTTGATAGCGCATATGGATACTTCTTGTGAAGCAAGTGGTGCAAATGTGAAACCAAAGGTACACAAATCATATCAAGGCGACACAATTGTTCTTGATGATAAAAAAGGCATATTGTTATCGCCCGAGATGTTTCCCGAACTTTGCGGCTATATTGGGCAGGATATTATTACTACTGACGGCAAAACTTTGCTGGGCGCCGATGACAAGGCCGGAATATGTGAGATAGTATCTGCATGTGAATATCTTTTAGCACATCCTGAATTGCAGCATGGTGAAGTTAAAATTGCCTTTACGCCTGATGAAGAGGTGGGCCATGGTACAGACTTTTTCCTTTTAAATAAATTTGGCGCTGATTTTGCCTACACTATCGATGGCGGCCAGCTTGGAGAACTCAATTATGAGACCTTTAATGCCTGTGATGCAAAAATATTTATTAAAGGGCGTGTTGTTCATCCCGGTTCTGCCAAAGGCAAAATGATTAATGCCATAACTTTGGCAGCGGAATGGCAAAATGCATTGCCTGTTGGTGAACGGCCTGAATATACTGCTGGTTATGAGGGCTTTTTTCATATAACCAGAATAAATGGCAGCACTGATGAAGTCATTCTGCACATGATCCTTCGTGATCATGACGCTGCATTATTGAAAAAAAAGAAAAAGTTAATTTATGGTCTGACAGATTTTATGAACCAGAAGTATGGTCAAGATACAATTAGATGTGAGTTAAAAGATGTTTACGTTAATATGAAAAGCTTTTTTGAAAATTCATATCACATCGTTGACCGGGCTGTGAAAGCAATGGAAAAAAGTGGTGTAATGCCAAAAATTATTCCTGTGCGTGGCGGAACAGATGGAGCAAGGCTATCGGAGATTGGCTTATTGTGTCCTAATATTTTTACCGGTGGTCATAATTTTCATGGCGTGTATGAATATATTCCCCTGCAATCGATGCTTAAAGCTACAGAGGTTATAATTAACCTGGTCAGTGATAATAAATAATGGTTGCCCATTTTATGGGCAACCATTATTTATTATATTTCAGCAATTAAGCCATAATCAAACGATAGTATTTTTTCTTTCCTTTACGTATAAGAATACTTTTATCCGCATTAAATAATTCAATAGTCAATTCAGCATCAACATCAGTTATTTTTGTATCGTCAAGGTACAGACCGCCTTGCGCAACCAGGCGGCGCCCTTCGCTTTTACTTGCAAAAACAGCATTTGAAGCAAGAATATCAATTATTTTGTTGCCAATTGCGCTTGAGTCTACATTTATTGTCGGAACATCGTCCATGTTGGAACCGCCGCCAAAGAGTGCTTCGGCGGCATTCTTGGCCTTTAACGCTTCTTCCTCACCATGAATAAGTTTGGTTACTTCATAAGCCAGTACTACTTTCGCATTGTTGATTTCAGAGCCTTCCAAAGAGCCAAGACGGCGTACTTCATCCATAGGCAGGAAGGTGAGAAGTGCCAGACAGTTTTCCACATCAGCGTCATTGACATTACGCCAGTACTGATAGAAGTCATAGGGGGAAGTTTTTTCAGGATCAAGCCAAAGAGCTCCGCCAACAGTTTTGCCCATTTTGACGCCTTCGCTTGTTGTAAGGAGCTTACAGGTCATACAATAAGCAGGTTTGTGTTCTTTGCGACGGATAAGTTCTACGCCGGCAAGCATATTAGACCACTGATCATCGCCGCCTAACTGCATAGTGCAGCCATATTCACGATTCAATGTTAAAAAGTCATATGCCTGCATTATCATATAGTTGAACTCAAAAAATGACAAGCCTTTTTCGAGACGCTTTTTAAAACATTCTGCTGTCAACATACGGTTTACTGAAAAATGTACGCCGACCTCACGCAGCAAATCAATGTAATTAAGACTCAATAGCCAATCAGCATTGTTTACCATTACAGCTTTATCTTCAGAAAAATCTATAAAACGAGACATCTGTTTTTTAAAGCAGGCAATATTGTGATTAATAAATTCAGGTGTGAGCATTTTGCGCATTTCATCTTTGCCGCTGGGGTCGCCAACCATGCCAGTGCCGCCGCCGAGAAGACAGATAGGGCGATGGCCTGCGCGCTGCATATGTGCCATTAGCATGAGCGCAATAAAGTGGCCCACGTGCAGACTGTCAGCGGTTGGGTCAAAACCAATATAAAAAGTTATTTTTTCTTTTTCCAACAATTCTTTAATTTCTTCTTCATGGGATAATTGTTTTAAAAATCCACGTTCTTGCAATAAATCATAAACTGACATTAAAAAGCCCCCTAAAAATGTATTAATATATTTATTAAAAATAAAAATCCCTTTCCATGAAAATGGAAAGGGACGAGAAAACCCGCGGTACCACCCTGATTGTTCTTGAAAAAGAACCACTTGAGAACTTTTAACGGAGTTACCCGGTCCGGTCTACTGCTATTTCGACTGACAGCTCACAAGTGTATTCGGTAGTTCCTGCCCAACGTGTTCCAGCAACCCACGTCTCTCTATAGGTACAGCAAACTCTTATTTTTCTTGGTCATAGCTTTATATTTAACTGTATACGAATATATCAACTTTGTGCTTTAATGTC
>JBOFWD010000153.1:0-6608 GCA_051653445.1 Acidaminococcaceae bacterium
TACAAAGCAGATGAACGGCTTATTCTGATTAATACCGAGGCACCTACCGTAAGACTGTACGTAGATGGTCAGGGCCATTTCAGAGATGGCGCTCGCCTACTCCTGGCCGAGTTGTTTTTGGATGTGATAGCCGAAGAATTAGCTAGGCTCTACGTAGACCGCACGACACAAAAAGGTCTTACGGAAGCTTATCACCAGGCTAAACAAACTTTTATCAAACGCTATGGAGTAGAAATTCACCAAATAATGATGGGAGGATAATCCTACCACCATAAAAATTTTGAAAAAAGCAGAGGCTGTTATATTTATTAATGATAAATATATATTTTAATTTATTTATGGGAGGCGGTAATTATGCTAAAAAAGATTCTTGTACCAATTGATGGCTCCTACATCTCTTTTCAGGCCTTGGAGTATGCAATGCAATTAGGCAAAGCCTTTGACAGTGAAATTGTTGTTACCCACGTAAATGACCCTTATGATTTATCTACGCCCGTAGATCCAAAAACAGTAAAAATACCTACTTGTGAACAAACAGCCGAAGAAAAAAAGAAAGCCGGTTCAGTAGCTCTTGCTATTGCACAAAAAGTAGCCGAAAAAGCCAATTATAAAAACATTGCTTTTGAGAAAGCAATTGATAATGAACCGGCAAAAAGAATAATTGACATGACCAACGAGATAGATGCGGATACCATAGTTATGGGGAATCGTGGTTTGGGAACAGCCAAATCTCTTTTGCTCGGCAGTGTCAGTACAACCGTTGTCAAACAGGCACCTTGCCCTGTTATCGTCGTAAAATAAGTTTTGAACTAAGGCACTGCCAGAACCTTTAAACTCTGATGAGTAACAAAATGTTTTGGCAGTGCCCTTTTAACTATATTTATTATTTTTGTTACAACTTTTTTAAAATTGTCTTTTCTTAATAGCATCGAAGATATATAATATATCGGTAACGGTCAAATTCTTTTATTGAAAGAAGCGGAGGACCCGATTTTTAGGGGTTAGTTCTACTTTGGTAGAAAGGATGCTTTCTCTTATACATCCTACCCGTCAGCTAACTTCGCCGGCCAAAATGAGAGGGTGTGAGACCGCCTTTTGGTCTTTTTTTGTACCCTTTTTAAATATCGATTTATATACTGGAGGTCAAAATACTACCATGCTGCAATTTTTAAAGCGACTGCTGATTGGCAGGCCGCTTGACAACAGAGAAACATCACACGAGCGTATGGCTAACTGGCAAGCATTGGCTATCTTTTCTTCTGACGCTTTGTCATCAGTAGCTTACGGCCCTGAACAAATAATGCTGATTCTTGCAGTTCCTGGGCTGATGGCTTATGGCTACTTAGGAAATGTTGCCATTGCTATTCTTTTGCTTTTAGCAGTTGTCACAGTATCTTATGTGCAAATCAGCAGAGCGAACCCCGGCGGTGGCGGTTCCTATTCAGTGGCCATTCATAACCTTGGCGAATCCCCTGCCCTGGTTGCTGCGGCTGCACTTTTTGCTGATTACACACTGACGGTCGCCGTCAGCATTTGTGCTGGAACTTCCGCACTTATTTCAGCGTTTCCCTCTTTGTTGCCCCATGAAGTCAGCATCGACCTTTTCATTTTATTTTTTGTGCTGATGCTGATTAACCTCCGTGGCGTGCGTGAATCATCGACAATCTTCGTTATCCCGACTTATGCTTTTGTTTTTGGCATCCTGGCCTTAATATTTACCGGTCTCTATCATGCTTTTACGCAGCAAGCTCCTGCCTTGCCCCCTGAATCATTGGAAAAACAATTCAACTGGGGCATGACCTTATTGCTATTAAGAGCATTTGCCAATGGCTGCAGTTCGATGACAGGTATAGAGGCTATTTCCAATGGTGTCCCCATGTTCAAGAAACCAGAAGTTGAAAATGCGACAAAGACAACATATTATATGTCTGGACTCCTGGGTTTTATGTTTATCGGCATATCTTTCCTGATCATGCACTTCCATATTTTGCCAATGGAAAATATTACGGCTTTGTCAAAAATCGCCGAACTGACTTTCGGAACCAATTGGTTTTATTACTATATTCAAATAACAACCATGCTGATTTTATATTTGGCCGCCAATACATCTTTTAATGGTTTGCCGCCCTTGCTTTCCATTCTCGCTCAAGATGGTTATATGCCACGTTATCTCGGCTTCCGCGGTGACCGTTTGAGCTTCTCTAATGGCATAATTCTTTTAAGTATCGGTGCCGGTCTACTGATTTATATTTATGACGGCAAAACCGAAAATCTTATTTCCCTTTATGCCATTGGCGTTTTTCTTTCTTTTACCATTGCACAGATAGGTATTGTTGTGCATTGGAGAAAAGTTAAAGGTTCCTATTGGCGTCTGCGCGCTTTCATCAACGGACTTGGTGCCGTTGCTACAGGTGTCGTAGTTATCATAATAGGTATCAGCAAATTCTTTTACGGAGCTTGGGTCGTTCTTGTCTTTATTCCTATCATGATTTTTATTTTCAAAAAAATCAAAGGACACTACAATGATATGTCTGACCAGCTGCACCTACCGGAGGAATTGTTTAATCCTAGTTACCCGACAGAAATCCCCGCAAGGAAAAATATAGTAATAGTTCCTATTTCCAGTCCTACCAGCGTAGTCGCCCATACACTACAATATGCTAAATCTATAAGCGATGAAGTTATTGCTGTACATATCGCAACGGATAAAGCATCCGCAAATCGGGTTCGCACTAAATGGAACAACTGGAATCCCGGCGTAGAATTGGTAACAGTCTATTCGCCTTACCGCCTGGTTACACAGCCGCTCATAGATTTCATCTACAAATTCTCTCGTGAAAAAGGCAAAGGCAATTATGTTACGGTATTGATTCCGGAATTCGAAACCAAAAAGATATGGCATAGATTGCTGCATGATCAGACCGGCCTTATTCTTCGTCAACGCTTGATTTTAAGTGAAAACGTCATAGTTTCAACAATACCTTTTCATCTTGAAAAATAGAAACAGGGTTCAGAGAAATTAATCTCTGAACCCTGTTTTATTTCTTATAGACCTCTTTTTTGGTAATGCGTATGCAAAAGATGGTGTGATTTTTCACCCAACGGTTCTTTAAGAAAATCTTTGTACAATTGTTGTACTGAAGGATTTTCATGTGATTTACGCAAAGGCATATTTTCATCAACTTGATAAATAGCATCTATCCTAGCCATTCTTGTCTCTTTTTTTGTCACATAAGGCTGCCCACCGCCTCCGATACAGCCGCCGGGGCAACACATTACTTCCACAAAGGCATAGTCAGCTTCGCCTGCTTTTATCTTATCCATTACTTTTCTGGCATTGCCAAGACCGTGTGCAACAGCTACTTTTACCGGCAGGCCTTCCAAATCAACGGTAGCCTCCTTGACACCTTCCAGTCCGCGTACTGATTCAAACTCCAATTTTGCCAATTCTTTACCGGTAACAACCTCGTAAACAGTACGCAGGGCAGCTTCCATAACACCACCCGTCGCACAAAAAATTGCGCCTGCACCTGTTGACATTCCTAACGGATTATCAAAAGCGCTATCCACCAAAGCCGCAAAGTCTATACCTGATTGACGAAGCATGCGGCCAAATTCACGGGTTGTGAGAACATAATCGACATCCTGATAACCACTGGACCTCATTTCCGGTCTGGCACACTCATACTTTTTCGCGGTACAAGGCATGATTGATACAACTACGATATCCTTTGGATCAATACCACTCTTTTCCGCATAATACGTTTTTGCCAAAGCACCAAACATTTGCTGCGGAGACTTACAGGTTGAAAGATGATCGAGCTGATCAGGATAGTTATGCTCAATAAACTTAATCCAGCCAGGACTACAAGAAGTAATCATGGGCAATGTACCACCCGTTTTTAATCTTTTCAGCAGTTCATTGCCTTCTTCAAGGATTGTCAGATCAGCAGTAAAATCAGTGTCAAAGACCCTGTTAAAGCCAAGTCTTCTTAAAGCGGTAACAAGCTTACCGGTTGCAATAGTTCCCGGCGCCTGCCCCATTTCTTCAGCTATGGAAACGCGTACCGCCGGTGCTACTTGTACAACAACATGTTTCTTCGGATTTTCCAGCGCCGCCCAAACTGCAGCAGTATCATCCTTCTCATGGATGGCGCCAACCGGACAAACAGAGATGCATTGCCCGCAAAGGACGCAGGCCACTTCTGCAAGTGTTTTGCCATATTCAGGCGTAATTGCGCCATTAATGCCACGGTAATGGCTATAAAGTATGCCAGCTGTCTGAACATGATGGCATACTTCGGCACAACGGCCGCATTTTATACATTTATTGGGATCACGAACAATAGAAGGTGTAGACTTGTCAAGAGGCAGCAAAGGCGTCGACATATCCGCTTTGATTTCCCTGATACCGTGTTCTGCTGCCAATTGTCTTAATTCACAGTTGGCATTACGTATGCAGGTCAAACATTCTTGCGGATGATTAGCAAAAATCAATTCGAGAATAGTCTGCACCGTTTCCCTTACACGTGCGGAGTTAGTTCTTACCTTCATTCCTTCACGCACCGGTGTCGAACAAGATGCTACAAGATTGCGATTGCCCTCCACTTCAACAACGCAAACCCTGCAGTTTGCTTTTACTCTCTGGTCTGGAAAATGACACAGTGTCGGTATTTTTATGCCATGTATTCTCGCAGCTTCCAGAATAGTAGTATTTTCGGGTACGCTAAGAGTTTCGCCATTTATACAAATATCGATATTTTTCAACACACGTCACCCCTCTCAGTGTTGGTTTCCTTACAATCTACGCAGCTGCTTTCATATTCCTTCCGGAAATACTTCAGAGAAGAAATCAAGCTGTTGCCGGCCGCCTGTCCTAAGCCACAGAAAGAAGCCTCCTGCATGCAACGAGTAAAACGTTCCAAATTGTCTATGTCTTTCAGACTTGCTTCTCCTGCAATAACCCTGTCGATAATTCTGTTAACCTGCCGCAGTCCCTCTCGGCATGGTGTACATTTACCGCAGCTTTCATGCAGGAAGAAATGTACTCGGTTATGCACATTACCCAGAATAGAACGCTGCTCATCCATTACATAAACGGCACCGGAACCTATAGTGATACCACGTTCTGCGCATTTGCCGTATTCCATCGGACAATCAAGCTCTTCCGGAGGTACAACAACACCGGATGATCCCCCGATATTAACAGCCTTTAAAGTATAGACTTCTTTCATGCCTCCGCCATAATTTTCGATAATCTCACGGAAAGTGGTACCGAAAGGCACTTCATATAGGCCTCTTTTTTTGACATCGCCGGAAAGAGATATCAATTTCGTACCCGGACTGTCCTCGGTGCCCAGGCTTTTGTACCAATCTGAGCCTTTAGCAATAATAGACGGGATATTAGCAAGCGTTTCAACGTTATTAATTAAGGTTGGTTTGCCCCACAAACCACTTTGAATCGGGAAAGGTGGTTTGACACGTGGGCGGCCTTTTTTACCTTCTATTGAAGACAAAAGCGCAGTCTCTTCTCCACAAAGATAACTACCTGCACCGCTGAATATTTTTAAATGCAGTGAGAACTCGCTGCCAAGTATATTATCACCCAAAAGTCCTGCTGCTTCAGCTTCAGCAATACTTTTTTTAATTGTTTCCTGCGACAATGGGTATTCATGTCTTATATAAACAAAGCCATTCTCTGCTCCAGCCAAAATAGCAGCTATAGTAAGACCCTCCAATAATTGAAAGGGTATATGGTTCATAATGAAGCGGTCTTTAAAAGTACCAGGCTCACCTTCATCCGCATTGCAAACTATATAACGCTGTTTTTCATTATTTTCCTGCATCATTTTCAATTTCAATCCCGCAGGAAACGCAGCTCCACCGCGGCCACGAAGACCAGCACGACAAATTTCCTCCAGCGCCTGTTTAGGATTCCCTATTGCCATGCGCAAAGCTTCATAGCCACCATTTTGCAGATATTCGCTAAGGGATACGCTGCTGTCGTAATTCCCAAAATTAAACACTCTGTCGTAGCTGTCTAGTTCACGAAATTTACTCATTTTTTGCAGCCTCCTTCAATTCACGCATAACCCTTACTGCGCCGGCAGGTGTTAAATCACCGTAAACCTTGTCATCGACTTTAATTGCCGGTGACATATTGCAGGCACCCAGACAACTTACGCCCTCCAGTGAAAACATTTTATCAGGCGTAGTCTCCCCCAGTTTAATCCCCAGTTCTTTCTCCAAAGCAATTCTGATTTCTTCCTTACCGGCATCTTCACAAGGTGCATTGATGCAAAGACGGACAATGTGTCGTCCCCTTGGTGCCAAAGATATTTCACTATAAAATGACGCGGTAGAATAAACCATACTGCGGGAAGTATTGAGTAATCTGGCAATTTCATTAACAGCTTCCTCGCTGACATAGCTCTCCGGACTTGCATCTTGAACTGCCAATAGAATGGCAAGCAAAGATCCTTTTTCAGGCCCCAGCTCGGAAACAATTTCTCCCACTGCCTTCTCTAATTTTTCCATGATTCTCCCCCTCATTTTGCTGTTTTTTCTTTTAATGATTATTTTTCTTGGTCAATTAAATATTTAGCATA
>JBOFWD010000154.1:0-63347 GCA_051653445.1 Acidaminococcaceae bacterium
ATAAGCTGTCCCGGCCGCTGCCGCAGCCCAAATCCAGAATATGCGCACCCTTTGGCAAGAGCGCGAGGAACTTTTGCTGCGTCTTTGACATATCTGCTGTCAGCGTCGAAGCAATGAATTCTTCCGTATTTTTCGCATAGTAATTCAAAGTATTGTCCAAATCCCTCAACTCCACATCTTCGCGTTCATTTCAGCTTGTTCTTTTCAACTTCTCTTTCAATTTGTTTTATACTTTTTTCAGGTGTAGGCAAATCTTCCGGCATAGTACCGCCAAGCTCTTTAATAGTTTTTCTTACCTTTGCCCCTACATCAAAATGAGCTTGATTTGCTTGTTCTTTACCGTGAATATTATCTCTACGCAATTTTTCTTCCGTTTGAGTAGCACGGAATAAGTTAGCTGCTAATTCTGTGCTTCCCATGTGATCCAAAATCTTCTGGCTCTTTTTTAATCCTTTGTGCTCTTGAATTGCTTTCATATCCATGCCGCCATATAAACCCTTATAACCGTAATTCTGAAAAACTGCATATTCGACAGGTGCTTCAACACCTGCTTTTTTCGCTGCATCTGCCAGCGCTTTGTTGTGATTAACTATTTCATTTCTGATTGCAAGACGCTTTTGTGCTTCGCTAAAACTATCATAGTTCTCTATTATCTCCTGCTGTCTTGTTTTAACAGCGAAATAAGTCTGACCCATAGCAATAATTTCTTTACGCGGATCACCGTTCATAACAATCAAATAACAGGCATATCTGGACAGCATAATATCATCAATTTCTTTATCGGCGACACCAGCGCGTACCATTTTCCTGACGTCAAGAAAATGGTCTTCAACCACATTAGAGCTATTTTTACAGGCCTCTTTTGCTTTGTCAATGACATTAACAAAGTTTTCCCATTTCGTATACTCCAAAACTTTTTGAAGTTCTCTCGCATACCAATACTCTTCCCCGTCTTCATTTAAATACTTAATACTATCAAAAGTATCAGTATTGTACTTCACAATATCACTCACAACCAAGACCTCTTCTCATTATTATCATTATGATCCTACTTTATTATTATAGTTCCAAAGCTATCAATGTGACAATTCAGGACCGTCCCCAAGCTTAGAAATCGAGTCCGTATCTCTTCGCCGCCTCAATGGCACCGAGCTTATGAAAATCATACCATTGTTTTATCGCTTGTTCAGAATCCAGCTGAAGTCTGGTAAAAACTAACTTAGCAAATTCAAGCGTTGCTGTACCGTTGGCCGTTATAATATTGCCATCTGCCACTGCAGGTTCATTAAGATAATTTTGCGCATTGGTATATTCATTAGCAGCATATATTTTTAAGTCTTTTAAACTATTGGAAGTATGCTGCACATGATTGAGGAACCCATGCTTTGCCAAGAAGGCAGAAGCATCGCAAATGCCGCCGACAAGCTTATTATTCTGCAAAGTTGTCTTAACCAAAGGAACTATTTGCTCCGCAATCGGTTCTCGCCAACTGGTGCCACCGATCAGAATAAGAGCCTCATACTCTGCAGGCAACGATTCCAAAGAATAATCCGGCAAAACCGTCAAGCCGCCGATAGAACGAACAGCCTCGCCAGATACACCGACAGTTTTTATACAATAAGGATTGCTCTCCTTGTCACTATTTAATTCTGCAGCAACATAACCGACTTCCCAATCGGCGAAATTACTTAATAAGAATACTAATACGGTCTTTTTCATAATTTTCTCCCTCTATTCTGATTCTGTTCATGCTTAATTTCTCCCTGCTATCAGATTTGTAAGACATCGATCGGCCATATACATTCGTGACGAAAAGAACACAAGGGACGGCCCGAATGCTTCAAAAAACAGCCCCTGTTTCTAACTAAAGTTCTATTTTCTCAACATATATTTTCTTTAATCTACAGATGTCATATTTTTTTAAACTTTTTCTTTTATATACGCAGCAATGTTGTCGAAATCGCAAAAAATAGATTTGCGATTTATACCAATAAAATCTAATTCTTTTAATACTTTATTCTTGTTTTCCACCACGATAATTATATCTGGCCATATTCTTTGTTGAGCAAGTACAGGCAAATTATACACGCCATCATTAAAAGATAGAAATGCTTGATAAAGGAAAAGACTTTCCTGATTTCGCCCTCTTTCAAATGGTAGAATTGGTGAATATAAAAAATTAGGAATACAATTAAGCCAATATATTGGCAAAGTAGCTTCTAGAATTTGTTTTAAAAAAACCTGCAAATACAAAGTATATTCTAATACTATCCAATCCACTTCGCCTACTTCTTGTGTAATTTCCTCTATAATAACGTTAGCTTCATCTGTAAGGAAATTTTTCAAAAAATTTAAAGCTTCAAACATATATTCACCATCCTTATAAGCTGGAAAATTTTTTTTAAACAGTACGTTAGAAGAATCCTTATCGAAATTATAGTGCCAGCCTTCATTTAAGTTCTTGAAATATGAATAAAATTCATACGGATACGCTTCATTATATTTGCAAAAACAATAGTAAAAATCCTTTACCGTATTGTTTCTATTATATATATATTGTTCAAGGATATTTTTATCTTCATTTTTACCTACTATATCTGTGATATCAATAAACTTATTGCGTACAATATTGACAAAACCTCTCTCTTCATCTAAATCCTTGTTTTCACTATTATTGCATGGCATACACGCAAAATATAATGCAATTAGTGGTGATTTTGTAAAATCGATTAAGTTGGTCGGTATCCCGTAATGCTGCGCAAAAGCCAGAAAAACAGCGCGCTCATCCTGATTTAACTTATGCCATACTTCCCTTTTAAATTCGTCTTTCATTTTTATAAAAGGATATTCTGAACTTGGTGCTTTAAAACTACCATTATATTTTCTCAATGCAACTGACACAGTTTCATAATAATTAGTTGGTTCCCCTCTAAAAAAGCACCCAAAAAACTGCCCATTCGCAAATAATCGTATATAATCAGATAAACTGCTTATTTTGATTTCTTTTGGAACAGCTAACCCTTTTAATTTTCTCTTTGAATATCGCAATTGATCATCCCCTTTAAAACAATTACTTTTTAAACTTCCCAATTTCTTTCTATTAATAATTATTAACTTTGCCGTGTTAATACCCTTTAATCCGCGCTATGAAACTCTGCTCAAAGCACTTCCGTGAAACAACTTATCTTCCAAAAATTTCGCCGTTAATTCTGGTTTTCCTGCGAAAAATTTTGAATTTGCTGAACTTGTCCGTTTTTTACCATGTTTATTGCTTTTTTACTAAATCAAACATTACTATAGGTTATATTATTATATAGCGTTAATATTCCAACATTATTTTTTACAGAATATTCCTCAAAATTCACAAAGGTGCTATTATATAGGTGAATAGACTTTACTTGCTTCAAGGAGGCGTTACCAATGGGAAAATTTCTTGTCAAGAATGCTGCAAATGGCTTTAAATTTGGTTTGATAGTTGCTAATGATGAAATCATTTTAAACTCGGAAATTTATTCCTCGGAAGCTGCCTGCCTTGCCGGGATAGAGAGTGTGAAAAAAAATGCCCTCATCGCCAAGATCGAAGATCAGACGGTTGAGGGGCATAAGGTATTATCGAATCCGAAATATGAGATTTTCAAAGATAAAAAAGGTATGCTGCGCTTCCATCTGAAAGCGCGTAATGGTGAAATTATAGCGGCTTCGGAAAGCTATGCGAAGATGGAAAATTGTCTGATGGGCATTGAAATCATCCGCAAATATGCTCTTGATGCCCGCATCGTGAAAGAAACCTAGTAATTCCCGCCCCTAACGCTTGGCAGCCCGGGCCACACTCATGTGTGGTCCGGGCTGCTTTTATTCTTAAATGTATCTCTGCTGTTAAACAGTCGGCTCTGCTTCGGCTGTCGCTGCTGCAACAGCGACGTCTGCGTCTTCTTGCGGCTTGCCGTTCAGAATTTCCATAAATTCAGCGCCGGTGATTGTTTCTTTTTCCAGCAGGAAAGCTGACAGTTCGTGCAGTTTTTCTTTGTTGGTTTCCAATATATCTCTGGCTTTCGCATGTGCTGCCTTGATGATGGCAAGGACTTCAGCGTCAATTTTCGTTGAAGTTTCTGCGGAGCAGATCAGGGAAGCATCGCCGCCGAGGTATTGGTTGTTGATGGTTTCGAGTGCCATCATGTCGAATTCTTCACTCATGCCGAGACGGGCTACCATGGCGCGTGCCATACGTGTTGCCTGCTCGATATCATTGGAGGCACCACTTGTAACGGTACCGAAAATCACTTCTTCGGCTGTACGACCGCCGGTCAAAGTCGCAATCTTGTTGAAGGCTTCTTCCTTAGTCAGGAGAACGGATTCTTCTTCCGCTACCTGCATCGTGTACCCAAGCGCACCGGAAGTACGGGGTATGATAGTAATTTTATGTACCGGCGCCGACTCTGATTGCTTAGCGGCAACGAGGGCGTGTCCTATTTCGTGGTAGGCGATAATTTTCTTTTCTTTCGGGGAAATGACAGCGCCTTTACGTTGGTAACCGGCTATAACGACTTCCACCGATTCTTCAAGGTCACTCTGGATGACATATTCACGGCCCAGCTTCACCGCACGCAGGGCTGCTTCGTTGACGATATTAGCCAGTTCGGCACCGGAAGCGCCGCTGGTAGCACGGGCAATCGCATTGAAATCAATGTCATTACCCATCTTGATGTTGACTGAATGCACGGTCAGGATCGCTTCACGGCCTTTCAGGTCAGGCAATTCTACCGGGATGCGGCGGTCGAAACGGCCTGGACGCAGGAGTGCTTTATCCAGTGTTTCCGGCCTGTTGGTCGCGGCCAGAATGACAACGCCCTTGCTGCCGTCGAAACCGTCCATTTCGGACAGCAATTGGTTCAGCGTCTGTTCTCTTTCGTCGTTGCCGCCGAATTGGCCGCTGTTACGTTTCTGGCCAATCGCATCAATTTCGTCGATAAAGACGATACAAGGTGCTTTTTCCTGTGCTTGCTTGAAGAGATCACGCACGCGCGCCGCGCCCATACCGACGAACATCTCGATAAATTCTGAACCGGAAATCGAGAAGAAAGGCACCTTCGCTTCGCCTGCTACTGCTTTGGCTAGCAGTGTCTTACCGGTACCGGGAGGTCCTACGAGCAAAGCTCCCTTCGGCATATTGGCACCGATTTTTTTGTATTTGTCCGGATTATGCAGAAAGTCGACTATTTCATTTAAGGCTTCTTTTGCTTCGTCCTGCCCGGCGACATCGGCAAAACTTTTTCCGGTCTGGGCTTCCACATAGACCTTGGCGTTGCTTTTGCCGAAACTCATCGCATTGCCGCCGCCCAACTTATTGCCCATGAACCGCATGAACAACTGGCCTATGATAAAGAAAAATAGTATCGGCAGTATCCAGTTGGTAATGAAGTTGGTAATCGGTGAATTTTCCTTCGGAATTACCTGCGAAAATTCCACCTTGCTCTTCACCAGACGGTTGACCAGCTCGGGGTCCTCGACACGTCCTGTAACGTAAATAGTTTTATCGGCATCGTCTTTGGCGACTACCGCAATTTTCGTCGAAGTTATCTCAACCTTGGATACCTGCCCGTCATCAACCTTCTGCAAGAAATTACCGTAGGAAATCTCCTTGACCTTCGGGCTGAAGAACATCGGCATGATTACCGAGTTAAAAACAAAAATTATCAAAATAGCTACCATATAATAATAAATTAATGGTTTTTTCGGGTTCTTTTTTTCACCCATCTGAACAATCCCTCTTCTTTCTTGAACCTAAAATGTAATTATTCGTTAATAGAATTAACAGTTACATAATACTTCTATTTCATTATTTACACAAGCAAAAATTGCGTGAACAAATAAAAATGCATCCCTCTGCTCTGATGAGCAGAGGGATGCGGGCATTACGGAATCTATCAGCCTATTTCGCCGGCAAGTTCTGTTCCGCGGACCTTCAGCGGGCGGTTGTTATCATCTACCATAACTACTTTCGGCACACAGGCTTGTGCTTCTTCCGGTGTCATCATCGCGTAAGCAATGATGATTACTTTGTCACCGACAGTAACTTTGCGCGCAGCGGCACCATTCAGGCAGATAACGCCGGAATCAGCTTCGCCCTCGATGACATAAGTCTCCAGACGAGCGCCGTTGTTATTGTCGACGATCTGCACGCGTTCACCCGGCAGGATGCCTGCGAGTTTCATCAGGGTCGAGTCAATCGTAACCGAACCCATATATTCGAGATTGGCCTCCGTAACGGTGGCTCTGTGGATTTTGCCGTGGAACATGTTGTAAAGCATTATTTTACCTCCAAAATTGTATTGTCTATTAGTCTTGTTGTACCGAATCTGACTGCCAAAGCCAAGAGATTTTCTCCCTGCATCGGCGCTTGAGCTGCGTTCAGGTCAGGCATTTGATAAATTTCCACATAATCGATGTCTGCCATCGGTTCTGTTTTGATCATCGCGGTTGTTGCCGCCACCAGCACCTGAGGATTGCGCTCACCGGCAGCAAAGAGTTCCTGCGCATGTTGCAGACTCTTCGACAGAATCAAGCCTGCCTGGCGTTCCTCAGCAGATAGGTAAGTGTTGCGGGAGCTTTTGGCGAGACCGTCGGCTTCACGCACAATCGGCATGATTCTCAGCTGCAGGTTGAAGAACAAATCTTTGACCATGCGCTGCAAAACTTGTACCTGCTGGGCATCCTTCTGCCCGAAATATGCTCTGTCGGGCTGGGCCAGATTGAAGAGCTTGCTGACCACTGTCGTCACCCCGCGGAAATGAATCGGCCTTGACCTGCCGCACAACACTTTGGTAACTTCGCCGGTCACTTCGACCCAAGTCATATCTTCGCTGGGGTACATCTCTTTAGGTGATGGCGCAAAGACGATATCGGCTCCCTGTGCTTCAGCGAGTTTGCAGTCGGCGTCAAGCGTACGCGGATAGCTGTCGAGGTCTTCAGTCGGTCCGAACTGGGTCGGATTAACAAAAACGCTGACCACGACAACATCGTTTTCTCTGTGGGCCGCTTCAATCAAGGACGCATGTCCTTCATGCAGGGCTCCCATGGTAGGTACGAGGCCTATGGTTTTACCTGCGGCTTTGGCGCGGGCGATTGCACTTCTGAGTTCTGCCACTGTTTTACATAAAATCATCTTGGGTCTCCTCTTACTTATCAGTATAGTTTTTCCAGTACTTCGTCATCTATTTTGAAGGTATGTTCAGGTGCCGGGAAACTGCGGTCGCGCACATCGCTGATGTATTCGGATACGGCCCCGACGATTTCCTGATGCAGGTTGCGGTATTTCTTTACGAATTTGGGCGTAAATCCATTGCTGACACCCAAAAGGTCGTTGCAGACCAGTACCTGTCCGTCGCAGCCATTGCCGGCGCCAATGCCGATGGTCGGGATGGAAATCGCTTCGCTTACTTTAGCCGCCAGCGCTGCCGGCACACATTCTAAGACGATGCTGAAGGCACCTGCTGCTTCCAAAGCTTTGGCATCATCCACAAGTTTTTGCGCTGCCGCAATGTCCTTGCCCTGTACCTTGAAGCCGCCGAACTGATTGACGGACTGCGGTGTCAGACCGATATGACCCATGACCGGAATGCCGGCCTTAACCATTTTCTTCACCAGCTGGCTTACTTCGCTGCCGCCCTCAAGTTTAATTGCGGTACAGCCGCCTTCTTTCAGAAAGCGTCCGGCATTCATCAGCCCTTCTGCTTCGCTTGCCTGATAACTCATGAAAGGCATGTCACCTACGACAAGGGCGTATTTAGTGCCACGTACGACCGCCTGCGTATGATGAATCATTGCGTCCATCGTCACCGGAATCGTCGAACTGTAGCCGAGCATTACGTTACCAACAGAATCTCCGACCAAAATCATGTCGATGCCTGCCTCATCCACGTTACGCGCCATAGCGTAATCATAAGCCGTAATCATGGTGATTGGCCTGCCCTCTTCCTTCATTTGTCTGATCGTGCTGGTAGTAAGCGGTTTTCTTTCCATTTTTTATTTGAACCTCCTCAATACTTTTTGCTTGAATGTTCTATTGCAGCGCACTTGCGAGTGCTTCTGCCTGCTGACCGTCAATGGTGCCGTTGGCACGGGCCAGACAAATTGTTTCTTTGCCAAGTGCTTTATAAACTTCCGCGATTCTGGGCGGTAAAACTGCCAGATGCGCTTTCACCGTATTGATGTCGCCGCGGGCAATGGGCCCTGTCAACGCTTCACGCGCCAGTTTGCTTTGATGCAGATTGCGTGCTGTACCGTCAAAGAGTGCCAGTAAAGCTGCTAACCCAGCTTCCGGTGTCGGCGTCCATTTACTCATCAATTCCTGGGCTACAGCCATCGCTGCCACCACATAATTAGATGCAAAACAAGCTGCCGCATGGTAGGCCTTGCGCTCTGCTGCCGGCACTGTGAAAACCTGTGCTCCGAGCAGCGCAGCGATTGCCTGCCCTGTCGCTTGGGCCTCAGATGTACCGTCTATTGCCATATAGATGCCCTCAAACGAAACATCTGCGGAAGCAAAACTTTGCAAAGGATGAAGGCTGCCGATATCCGCTCCGGCTTCTGCCAGCGGCAACAATTCTTCCAGCCCCAAAGAACCGCTGCAGTGAAAGAATGTTTTTCCCTGCATAGCGTGTTCACCCTGTTTGCTGAAAGCCTGCGCGAGCTCGCCGGCAACTTCTCCAACCGCCCTGTCCGGCACGGTCAGAAACAACACGTCAGAGTTTGCTGCCAATTCTTCATTGCTTGCAAAACCCTTTACTTGGAATTTTGCTGTTGCTACTAACGTATCGGCCTCCGTGCCTGCTGTCAGGCCAACAACATTTACGCCAGCTTCATGCAGGCTTTTACATAAGGCTCCTCCGACTTTGCCTGCGCCGATAATACCTATTCTCATCGAGCACCTCCCTTATCGCCGGACACAAAAAAACGCACCCCAGCCGGAGTGCGTAGTTAAACAAATGTTATTGTGTCTACGTCCCGGTCTTAAAGATCCAAGCGATATTGACATATTTTCTTTATGTTGATCAGTTTTCCGTTTTGCGGTGAAGCGCCGAAGCTGCCTCCCGCCGGTACTTGCTAACCAACGCAGGTAAATAATACCATACTAATTTTCGGATTGCAAGAAAAATGTTAATGCTGAAAAATACTATTATTTACAGGTAATGTATTTTAAAAACGTAGGAGTATGCAACATTCTAATAGCATAACTTCCCAGGTTTTAATGTTTGGTATTTTGTCCCTTGTAGTATTACGCACTGAAATATATAATGAAGAAAATATGATATGGTGAGGTGTTTAGCTATGCCCTTTGTTAACATCAAAATAACCAAAGAAGGCGATGTCACCCCTGAAAAGAAAGCCGCACTCATTAAGGGAGCTACTCAGCTTCTGGTCGATGTCCTCGGCAAAAATCCTGCCACCACTGTCGTCATCATCGAAGAAGTTGAGACAGACAATTGGGGTCTAGGCGGTGAAAGCGTAACTTCCCGTCGCAAGGCAAGCAAATAGCAAGAAAAAAAGTTGGTCCACTAAAAAGTGAACCAACCTTTTTTCTTTATATGCATAACAACCAAGATTCCTCCACTACGGTCGGAATGACACCTTGCTTTCCCTCCATCCGTCAGCTTCGCCGACACCTTCATCATCTGAGGAAGGCCTTAGGCTCCTCATGAAGCGGGCGCTGTCACGTAGTGACTGAGGGAGAGAGCTTGTCATCCTGAGCGCTAGTCGAAGGATCTTATGTTTTATTATTTATTTACAGCAACTACATTTCGCAGTTTGCCGATGCCTTCTATTTCCACAACTACTTCATCGCCTACCTGCATTTCACCGGTACCGAAAGGGGTCCCTGTCAGGATAAGGTCTCCGGCATCAAGCGTCATGCTTTTGGAGATATAGCTAAGAATTTCGTAAGGATTATACACCATGTCACTGGTGCGGGCATCCTGCTTCAATTCGCCATTCAAATACAATTTGATGGAAAGATCTTCAGGATTGAGCTGTGTCTCAAGCCATGGTCCGAGCGGACAGAAAGTATCAAAAGATTTGCTGCGCAGCCACTGGCCTTCCCTGAGCTGCAGGTCTCGGGCGGTAACGTCGTTCGCACAGGTATAACCTAGTATGTATTGATGAGCTTCTTCCGGCGAAACATTTTTCATCTTCTTTTTGATGACAATACCAAGTTCTGCTTCATGAAACAGCTTCTTGGTCTGCGGCGGATAAATGATAGCCGCATCAGGTCCGATTACTGTATGGGCAGCCTTCGTGAAAAGAATAGGCTCCGGTGGAACCTCCATGTTGATTTCTTTGGCGTGCTCCCTGTAATTCAAGCCAACGCAAATTATCTGCTTTGGTACGCAGGGGGCGAGCAGCTGCACATGTGACAAAGGAAATACTTCGTCAGTCAGCTGCCAGAAGGTATCAAGAGATCCATACACTGTTCTTACTTTTTGGCCTTCGATAATCCCAATTTTTGCTCTGTTGTTGACTTCAAACCTAACACATCTCATCTCTTACACCTTCATTCTTCCATGATTTTCATTTGTCTTTCCTTAAAATATACAGGAACCAGCTTGGCAGCGTCGGCAATCTTTTTGGCAACAACCATCCGTCTGCCAACATGCTCCTTATAGTGAGCATCGGAACCAAATGAAATATATCTTCCTCCCAGCTGTTGATAGCGCTGGTAAAGAACCTGGAGCGTTTCAATTGCCTTCAGCGAATCAAGCCTTCTCGTATTACTTTCCAGAACCTTGCCGCCGGCAATCAAACGCTTGAACAATTCATCCCACAAGGCCGGAAACTCTTCATAGTAAAGTTCCTGATCCTCGTAAGGCATATAGCGGCAGATATAATCTATATGGCCGAAAATATCAAAGTCGCTATACAAGCATACATTGGCAATAGAATCTTCCAGAAATTCCTGCAAAGCTTCTTTTTTCGTCAAGCCTTTATAAGAGTTAGGCTCATACAAATCCTTGCCGTTCACGCAGTGCATCGAGGCAATAACACAGTCAAAAGGGTGTGCCTTAATCAAGGCTTCATCTTTACTGACGGTATGTTTCTGCATGCCGACTTCGATACCCAAAAGAACGCTGTCTGACCTATATATATTAAATTGTTTAAAGTAATCATCGATATCAAATAAGAAGGCATTAGGATTAGTAGGATAGTCATAATCCCAGTGCTCTGTCACAACCATACCGACATTGGCTTTGCGTGCTGCTCGGATGGCTTCACTGATATTCATGGATGAATCTGTCGAATAATCACAATGTGTATGCGAATCAAAAAGCATTTTCTTATCTCCCTTGCTGACGATACCTTATTATAACAAATTTGTCGGAAAATGCACGCAATTTAAATAAAAAAAGACAGCGCGGCTATCGCCGCACTGCCTTGTGTGTTAAACATTGAAACGGAATTCGACGACATCGCCGTCCTGCATGACATACTCCTTGCCTTCGAGGCGGACAAGGCCTTTTTCGCGAGCGGCTGCTTTCGAACCACAAGCAATCAGGTCATTATAGGAAACAACTTCTGCCCTGATAAAACCTCTCTCAAAATCAGTATGTATCTTACCTGCAGCCTGTGGCGCTTTGGTGCCGCGCACAATGGTCCAGGCACGCACTTCAATTTCGCCGGCAGTGATGTAAGTCATCAGACCAAGTAGTTTGAAACCAGCTTTGATAATTCTGTTCAGGCCCGGTTCTTCAAGGCCGGCCATAGCCAAAAATTCTTGTGCCTCATCATCCGGCAATTCGGCAATTTCGGCTTCCATTTTGGCAGAAACAGAAATCGTCTCTGCGCCTTCTTCAGCAGCATACTTTTGCACAGCCTGCACATAAGGATTCTTCTCTGCATGTGCTACTTCGTCTTCAGACACATTAGTAATATAAAGTATAGGCTTTAAGGTCAAAAGCTGCAATGCTTTCACGAATTCCTTCTCATCGTCAGTCAGATCAAGACGGCGGGCAGGAATTGCGTCGCCCAGTCCGGCTAAAACTTTTTCCAGGGCTGCTTTTTCCAGAGGCACTTTCTTATCGCCGGCTTTCAAAAGTTTGCCAAGGCGTTCGATGCGTTTTTCCACGCTCTCCATGTCAGCCAGACAAAGCTCGGTGTTAATTATTTCAATATCCCGCAAAGGATCAATCGTACCTTCTACGTGGGTAATATTGCCATCCTCAAAACAGCGCACTACCTGTGCAATAGCATCAACTTCGCGGATATGCGCCAAAAACTTATTGCCCAATCCCTCACCTGTTGAAGCGCCTTTAACCAACCCTGCAATATCTACAAAACGCATTGCTGCCGGCACTATCTTTTTCGCCTTGACCATGTCGCTCAAAACTTTTAGACGTGTATCAGGAACATCAACTACACCGACATTCGGCTCTATAGTACAAAATGGATAATTGGCTGCTTCCGCGCCGGCTTTGGTAATAGCATTGAACAACGTGCTCTTGCCAACATTCGGCAAACCAACAATCCCTACTTCTAAATTCGTGCTCACTAACATCGCTCCTTAAATTTCATCTGATATATAATTTTACTTCATTGAAGAGTATTGTGCAACACTTGCAACACTCGCCGGTTTCTCTTGTATGACTCACTCGCTATTCTATCTCGGCCCTCTCGCATATCAGCACCTACTATTTGCAGGCGAAGTGTCGCTTGTGGAAGCAGCCAGAGGAACTCTTCAGCCCTTGCCATAAGTATCCTATTTGAAACATTCACCTATTTCCCGGGAAATACTGATTCTTCAGATTTCTTTGTACTCTTTCAACTGCAGCGTATAAAAGGCCAGACTGAGCCACTGCCCGAATTTGTAGCCAACGTTGTGTGTAATACCTGCAAGTTGAAACCCGAGTTTCTCACACAGCTTCCTGCTTGCTGCATTGCCATAACTGATGCAGGCCAGCGCTGTATAAATTTCATAACCCTCCAGTTCCTTGAGCAGTGCTTGCAGTATCTCCATGCCTCGTCCGCCGCCGCAGTGTTCCTGGTCAAAATAGGCCGATAATTCCACTGCTATATTGAAGGCTTCACGCTCACGGAACTTACCGGCATAAGCATAGCCGATGACCTCGCCGTTTTCTTCATAAACAAGCCAAGGAAAGTTGGCTGTAATCTTATTGATTCTTCGCAGCATCTCTGCTTCATCTGGCAAAGTTATTTCATAAGTGATGGTAGTATGCGCTACATACCAGCTGTATATCTCAGTAATGCGTTTAACGTCCTCCGGACGTACGGCACGAATCATCATGACACCTCCATCATCCTGCCCCGGTGCGAAATATAAAAAAGAACCCCGATCAACGGCCTGGTTAAGAACCATATCACGGGGTTTAGGCAGGGCATTTTTAAAACAGCGGAAATATTAAAGCATATTTTCAGGGTTAGCTGATTCCAGAATACATTTGACACCTTTTTCAAACTTAGGGCGGGAAATCATCACAAACCGGCCACAGCCACGGCATTTCAAGCCAAAGTCTATGCCTGTACGCGTGATTAGCCACTCGTAAGATCCGCATGGGTGTGCTTTTTTCATACGAACCACGTCACCGACTGAATATTTAATCTTATCCATAAGCAACTCTCTACTTACCGTTTGCTTTAATGGTGTTTATATTTTTGATAATATAGCCGGCTTTGCGTATTTCTTCAATCACATCAAGGCCATGAGTCAGGTCTGCACGAATCATTATTTCAGCACATTCAGGTCCTTTGGAACGAGTAACAGCGGAAATAATATTGATGCCGCGTTCCTTAAAAATATTAGCTATATCGGCCAAAACGCCTACTTTGTCGGTAGCATCCACCGTGATTTTGGTAGAAGTCTTGGCAAAACCCATAATATCTACAAATGCTTTAAAAATATCGCTATCCGTAACAATACCGCATAGCTTGTTATCAATATCAACTACCGGCAGAGCACCGATTTTGTTAGTATACAGCTGATTAGCTGCTTCTTCAATTTCGGCAGTGTCATTAACTGTGATTACCGTCTTAGTCATCACATCTCTGACTTTTAATTTGGAAAGAAGATAATTTGCCTCATATTTGGACAAAGTTGTAGCTTCCGAAGGTTCGCTCCTGCCCACATCACCATCAGTGATAATACCTTTGATTCTGCCGATGTCATCAACAACCGGAAGTCTCCTGATGTTTTTACTGAGCATTAACTCTCTGACTTCCAAAATTGTTTTGTCTTCTTCCGTGGTAATTACATTGGGTGTCATTAATTCTCTTACGATCATTAAAACCACGCTCCCTTTGTGATTGTTTAGCCGCCTAAATAAGCCTTGCGGACAGCTTCGCTGCTTGCCAGCTCTTTTGCTGTACCAGCCAGGGCAATGCGTCCTGTTTCTAAAACATAAGCTTTATCTGCAATGGACAATGCCATGTTTGCATTTTGTTCTACTAAAAGAACGGTTGTACCGCTTTCATTGATTTCCTGAATAATGCGGAAAATCTCTTTAACCAAAAGTGGTGCCAGACCCATAGAAGGTTCATCGAGAAGCAAAAGGCGCGGACGGCCCATCAGGGCACGACCCATAGCAAGCATTTGTTGCTCGCCACCCGACAAAGTGCCGGATAACTGACCTTTACGTTCCAATAGTCTGGGGAATTTCTTGAAAACGTCTTCAAGATCTTTGGCAATTTCATCCTTGTCACTGCGCAGGTAAGCGCCCAGCTCGAGATTCTCCATAACCGTCATATTGGCAAAAACACGACGTCCTTCCGGAACCTGGCAGAGACCCATGCCCACAATCTTATGAGCCGGCATGCCTTCGATATGGTTATCCTCAAACATTATTGTACCATTTTTTGGTTTTAAAAGACCAGAAATCGTACGCAGTGTAGTAGATTTTCCTGCACCATTCGAACCTACCAACGTAACAATTTCACCTTTTGGCACTTGTATGCTTATTCCTTTAATGGCGTGAATAGCACCATAATAAACATCAATATTATCGACTTTTAACATTATGATACCTCCTCGCCCAGATATGCTTCAATTACACGTTTATTGCTCTTAATTTCTTCCGGCACGCCATTAGCTATGCAGCAGCCGTATTCCAAGACGTACAGCCTTTCACAGACATTCATGACCAGATTCATATCATGCTCAATCAGAAGAATGCTGAGCTTGAACTCGTCGCGAATCCATCTGATCATTTCCATCAGTTCAAGAGTTTCCTGAGGATTCATACCGGCAGCAGGCTCATCTAAAAGCAACAGCTCTGGTTCCGTTGCCATGGCACGAGCAATTTCCAATCGTCTCTGTTCGCCATAAGGAAGATTTTTAGCCTGTTCATGCGCTTTGTCTTCCAGTTTGAAAATCTTGAGCAGCGACATTGCCTTATTAGTTATTTCTTCCTCTTCGTTAAAATACCTGCCAAAACGCAAGACCGCTTCCGGCAAAGAATATTTTACATGCATATTGTAGGCAATTTTAACATTATCAATAACCGAAAGTTCGGAGAACAATCTGATATTCTGGAAAGTACGCGCCATACCCATGGCAGTTACCTGATAAGGTTTTTTGCCGTTGACGAGATTTCCTTCAAATGTAATCGTGCCTTCAGTAGGTTCATAAACACCTGTCAGCATGTTGAAAGCAGTAGTTTTACCGGCGCCGTTCGGTCCGATCAGTCCGATCAGTTCGCCTTTATTGATTTCCATGGAGAAGTTAGAGACGGCACGCAGACCGCCGAACACCATAGATACGTTATTTACCTTCAGCAGTTCTTCCACTGTTGTCGCCTCCTAACTTAAACATTTTGAGGCTCAGTTCTTTGTTGCCGAACAAGCCTTGTGGACGGTAAAGCATCAAAACAATCAAAGTGATTGAATAGATGACCATACGCCATTCAGGATATTCTGCCAGGAAGGCCGAAATACCGGTTAGAAGAATAGCACCAGTGATGGCACCGCTCATGCTGCCCAAACCGCCAAGAACAACCATGGTCAGGATGTCAAAAGAACGCATGAAAGTAAAGGACGCCGGATGGGCAATGTAGAAGTAGTGGGAAAACAATACGCCGGCAGTACCTGCAAAAGCAGCGCCGATAGTGAAAGCCATAACTTTATATTTGGTTGTATCAATACCCATGGTTTCCGCAGCGATTTCATTTTCACGAATTGCCAGACAGGAACGGCCGGGAGCTGAATTAATAAAATTCTTAATGAAGAAAATAACGAAGATTCCTACCCAGAATACCCAGGCAAAATTTGTTTCACGTGGAATACCCATAAGACCGGAAGCGCCGCCGACGTACTCGATATTCAGAATACAGATACGAATGATTTCGCCAAGGCCCAAGGTCGCGATTGCCAGATAGTCACCATTAAGGCGCAATGTCGGCAAACCGATCAAGAAACCGAGAAGACCTGCACAAAGAGTACCAACTACAATCGCCAATTCAAACGGCAGGCCCAGCTTTACAGTCACAATAGCACCTGTATAGGCGCCTACTGCCAAAAAGCCTGCATGGCCAATAGAGAACTGGCCGGTATAACCGTTGATCAGATTCAAGCTGACTGACAGGATGATATTAATTCCGATCAGGACTATGTTCAATTCCCAGAACGGGCCGATAATTTCAAACATTATTAAAAGCTGCAAAACAGCGAACAAAACAAAACAACCCAATAGGGACATGATGTCTTGTTTTCTAATATTATTCATCACTGTCACCTACACTTTCTCACGGATATTTTTGCCCAGAAGACCTGCTGGTTTGTAGAGCAAAATAAGAATCAAGATACCGAATGCTGCTGCGTCGCGGAAGGTCGAAGAGAAGAAACCGCTGACCATTGCTTCGACAACACCCATAATAATACCGCCAAGCATTGCGCCTGGAATAATGCCGATACCACCGAGAACTGCGGCAACGAAAGCCTTCATGCCTGGCATCATACCCATCAAAGGATCGATGGAATTATAATAGATGCCTACGAGTACGCCAGCTGCAGCTGCCAATGCTGAACCGAGGGCAAAGGTCATGGAAATAACCTTATCGATATTGATACCCATCAATTGTGCCGCATCCATATCAAAAGATACTGCACGCATTGCCTTACCGGCTTTGGTATGGTTGACAATATATGTCAGAGCCGCCATCAGAACCAACGCACTAACGAGAATAACGATTTGTTGGCTGTTAATTACGAGGCCAGCAACGTTGTAAACGGTTGCGTCAAAAACAGCTGGGAAGGTACGAGGCTGCGGTGTAGCAACCAAAATCATGCCATATTCCAGGAAGAAAGATACGCCGATTGCCGTAATCAAAATTGCGATACGCGGCGCATTACGCATTGGACGATAAGCAACGCGTTCAATTACAATACCGGCTACCGCGGCTGCTGCCATGGCAAAAATAAGTGCCGGTAAAAAAGATAAGCCTAACATGCTTGTTGCTACAAAGCCCATATAGGCGCCAAGCATATAAATATCACCGTGAGCGAAGTTTATCAGCTTGATAATACCATAAATCATCGTGTAACCCAGTGCAATCAAAGCATAAATGCTGCCTAGGGATACACCGTTAATCAATTGTTGCACAAATTGGTGCAAAAATGATCCCATATCCATAATTTTAGCCCCCTGCCTAAGAAATAACTTTAGTGGGTCGTGCAAACCACGGCCCACTTAATGAAAATCAAGGATTAATCTTGGTTTTGAATACTTGTGCCCCATCTTTGTATTCGATGATTACAGCACTCTTAACCGGGTTGTGTTGCGCATTGAACGTTACGTTGCCGGATACACCATTGAAACCTGTTGTTTTTGCCATGGCATCTTTAACCTTCACAGTATCTGCGGAGTTAGCAGTCTTGATGGCATTGATTACGAGAAGAGCGGAATCATAGGCCAAAGCAGCGAAAACGTCTGGTTTTTCATTGTATGCTTTTTGATAAGCAGCAACGAAATCTTTGTTCAGTTGTGAGTCATCATCTGGTGAATACAAGCTGGAGAAGTATGTGTTATTCAAAGCTGATTTGCTGGCAATTTCAGGGAGCTTAGCGCTATCCCAACCGTCGCCGCCCGCCATAGGAACATTCAGTCCCATTTCACGAGCTTGTTTAACAATCATACCTACTTCCTGATAGTAACCAGGAATATATACCATATCTGGGTTGGAGGCTTTAATCTTTGTCAAAGTTGCTTTGAAGTCCGTATCCTTTTGGAGATACGATTCTTCTGCAGCAATCTTGCCGCCGCCTTTAGTGAAAGATTCTTTAAAGAATTGTGCCAAGCCTTTGGCATAGTCTGAAGAATTGTCAATCAAAATTGCTACGTTTTTAGCTTGAAGATTGTCTTTAGCAAAAGTAGCCATTACTGTTCCTTGGAACGGATCAATGAAACAAGCGCGGAACATAAAGTCTTTCGTTTTACCGTCTTTGTCAACCGTTACATTAGGATTCGTACCCATCGGTGATATTGCAAGGACTTTGGCTCCTGTATTTACAGAAGTTGCCGCAATGGAAGCTGAAGAAAGATTAGGTCCGATTACGGCGACTACCTTGTCTTGAGCTACCAGCTTCTGCATGGCATTGGTTGCTTCAGCTGCTTCTGATTTATTATCAGCAACAACTAATTCAAGCTTTTTGCCAAGCACGCCGCCTTTAGCATTTTCTGCTTCAATTGCAAGCTTAATGGCATTTTGTGCGGATTTACCAAAACTTGCGCTGCCACCTGTCATCTCAATGTTGGCACCTATCTTGATAGTATCGCCTGACCCCTTTTTGTCGCCGCCACAGCCTGTGAGAGCTGTTGTCAGTAACATTCCGATGCATGCTACCGATAATATCTTATGCATTTTTTTCATTTTTCGTTCCCCTCCAATGTTTATAATGAAGAAAATTTTATCACCAATCCCGTCCTCTATGGCTTAAGCCAGTCTCTTTATATCGGTTTGGGATTAATTTCATTGAAAACAAGGCTTCTTAGACTAAAAACAGATAAATCCAGCGCCGAATCGAAGAAAGCTTCAATCCGGCGCTGGATTGAGTTTACTGGTAAATTAAGACTAAAGCGTAATTTTTTCTTTAAAAGTTTGTACGCCGTCTTTCAGTTCGATAATTACAGCCCCGGAAATCGGGTTGTGTTTATCATCATAAGTAACTTTGCCGGTAGCAACTTGTAAATCTTTGGTTTTAGCCATTTCAGCTGCAACTTTGACACCATCTGTTGTGCCAGCACGTTTAATAGCTTCGATAACAATCATTGCTGCATCATAGCCATGAATTGAGAAGTTATCTGGTTCTGCATTAAACATAGCTTTGTAGTTCTTGATGAACTTTTGAACGCTTGGTTCTTGGTCTTGTGCTGAATAAGCACTGCAGAAGTAAGTGCCATTAAGCGCGGTAGGACCTGCGATTTCAGCAAGTTTAGGAGAATCCCAGCCGTCAGAACCGAGCATTGGAACATCCAAACCTATTTCACGAGCTTGTTTAATGATTTTAGCAACTTCTTCATAATAAGCAGGTACATAAATAGCTTCCGGATTGGTTGCCTTAATCTTAGTTAAAGCAGCTTTGAAGTCAACGTCTTTAGCTAGGAATGCTTCGCTGGCAACCGCTTTGCCGCCATTTTTTTCCAGAGTCTTAGTAAATACAGCAGTCAAGCCTTTGGAATATTCGCTGGAAGCATCATAGAGAATTGCGATATTTTTTACTTTCAAAGTCTTATTAGCGAATTCTGCCATTACTTGTCCTTGGAAAGGATCAATGAAGCAAGCACGGAAGATGAAATCTTTCGTTTTACCGTCTTTGACAGTAATATTTTCCGCTGTAGCAACAGGTGCCATCAAAGGAATCTTAGCATCTGTTACAATTTGGGATGCAGCTGCTACGCTGCCGCTGGTAGCTGGTCCGATAATAGCAATTGCTTTATCTTTACTGATTAATTTTGTTACTGCATTACCTGCTTCAGATGGTTCAGACTTGTTATCACTTTCAACAAGTTTAATTTTCTTTCCATTAATACCGCCTGCTTTGTTAACTTCTTCAACAGCCATTCTGACACCGTTCAAAGTTGATTTGCCATAATTGGCAACCGCACCGGTTAATTCAAAGCTGGCGCCAATAACTATTTCGTTACTATTGGCAGCCTCTTTCTTTTTGTCACCGCCGCAACCGGCAACAACGGCTGTCATCAATGCCGTCGCACAGGCTACACTGACAAGTTTTTTCCATGATTTCATTTCTTTCACCTTTTCTTTCCCTCTTCGTTTTCGATTGTGAAAATGTTTTCATCTGTAAAAAGACGTGAAAATTATACCTGCTTTTTCTGAATTTACAAATAAAAAATCATTCTTGCAATCACTTGCCTTTCATTATAAGAAAGACTTCACACTTTTGTCAATATTTTTTTTGCTTTTCAATACAAAATGGCTTGCTTTTTTTGTAAAGTTTGTACATTTATTCTCACTTTTTCATATTTGTCCACCTTGAAACTCCAAGTGTATTTAATTTTTATTATTTTTCTTGTAAAAGGTGCAATTTATACACATTTTCCTGCTTTTGCAGCATTTCGTCCAGAGAATATGGACTCTTAAGACGTTATACAGTATCATGTATTTTCTTTTTTAAACTGCTGCCACAATTTGCTTTAAACAGAAGCAAACAACCCAATTTTTGATTATTTTCACTTCTAACGCTTTTTTCTTTTTTCACGAAGAAAAGCAAGCGCCACTATTTTAAAGAGGCTCACAGCCAATTTTTAGCGACGTTTTTTTGAGGCATAAAAAAAATCCTCCTGCATATAACATGCAGGAGGCAAAAATTAATAGTCTTTTCAAAAAATTATTTACTTAAAGCTGCTATTTCTTCTTTCGATAACGGATAATCTGATTTACCAGCCTTAACCGGTTTAGCGTAACATCTATTCTCATCACGTCCAAAGATACTTGAAAACACAACCCCATCTTTTCTTTCATCAAGCAAGGCTACCGAGTAACTCAAATCACTTCCGGTATCATCAAAAGCATTAAACCTTACAACCCCTACCTTCTGTACACAATTCTTTAATTGATTGCGCAAATCATTGCAGTGGCCTTCCAGTTTTTCCATCTCCAGCTTGCCGGAACGCACTTCGCTTAATGTCTGTGTCAAAAGTTCCCCGACGTTAATATTATCAGAACCTTTGGTAAAAAAATCATATTTTTTCTGCAGGCCTTTTACTCTTTTCTCTGCTCTCATCAACATCATTGCAAGTATAACTATTAAAAGAAGCAAAACGGCAACTATAGCCGCAAGATTTTCATTTAATATCAAATTAATCTGTTCCATTATTTCTTTTTCTCTCCTTATTTGAAAGCAGTAAATAATTCCGTCACAAAACCTGCGGCTATGATAGCTGGCAGCATGTTCGCAATTCTTATTTGTACAAGCTTAAGCATATTCAGGCCAATAGCGATAATCAATATCCCGCCTGTTGCAGTAATTTCAGCCAGAAGTGCTGGCGACATTATCGTTTCCAACGAGCCTGCCAGCAAAGTGATCGTTCCCTGGTATATCGCGACACTTATTGCTGATAATGCTACGCCAATCCCCATATTTGCCGCAAAGATGATTGCCGTTATACCATCAAGTATCGATTTAGCATAAAGCGTTGATGCATCACCGGTCAACCCCTCTTGAATACTGCCGACAATTGCCATTGCCCCCACACAATAAATAAGGCTTGTTGCTACAAAACCTTGCCCAATGATATCCGCTGCGCTATTTTTTGCAGAACCCTTGGTTAGTTTGCGACCGATCCAGCTACCGAAACGATTTAAAATTTTATCGATATCAAGAAACTCTCCTATGATTGAGCCTGCTACCAAACTTATTATAACTATAATAATATTATTTGTTTTCATTGCCATCTGGATACCAATCACCGCAACCGATAAGCCAATAGCATGCATGATTGTAGTCTGCCATTTCTCAGGCAAGCCCTGCCTCAACACCAAACCTAAGAACGCACCGGCAAGAATAGCAGAAGCATTAACAATTGTTCCCATACCGATCATTATTTTTCCCCTTCTGACAAAACAAGCTATTCCTTATTTTTTCTTTAGCAAAACATCAGACACTGAGTTTTTTTGTATTTTGCAAGGAACTCCCAACTGCTTCAGTTTTTCCTTCCAGCAATTCATGGATTCTTTCCAAATCATCTAAAGAATAATATTCTATCTCTATTTTTCCGCTTGTCTCAGTTTTTTTGAGCACTCTTACCTTCGTTCCCAGCACAGCCATCATTTTATTCTGAAAATCAGCACAAAAAATATCGGGGTTTTCTTTATTTTTTGCTGTTTTGGTTTTTTTAGCAATGTTTTCTTTCTTTTCTTGCAGCGGTGCATCATCAATCAAAGAATCTATGTCGCGGCCTTCTTTAAATGCCTTGACTACATCTTCTACTTTGCGGACGCTCCAGCCTTTAGTTATAATGGTCTCGGCAAGTAAAATCTGTTTTTCTTCGTCTTCTATGACTAATAGCGGTCTTACCTGACCTAGAGTGAGTTCTTCTTTAGAAATATATGCTCTTATTTTAGCCGGTAGATTCAACAGTCTGAGAATATTAGTTACTGCAGTACGGCTCCGCCCTAATTTTTTTGCAGCATCAGCCTGAGTCAATTGCAATTTGTCCATCATCGCTTTGATTCCTTCAGCTTCTTCTAAAGGATTGAGGTCATGTCGCTGAATATTCTCTATCATAGCGACTTCCATCATAGCTTCTTCGTCATAATCACGTATTACGACCGGCACAGCCTTTAACCCGGCTGTTTTGGCAGCACGCCAACGCCTTTCACCAGCTACAATTTCATATCTGTCACCGCTTTTCCTGACGATAAGCGGTTGAATTACACCATGTTGCCTAACAGAGTCTACTAATTCCTTCATTTTTTCAGGTTCAAACACTTTACGCGGCTGATAAGGATTGGGAATCAAATCCTTTACATCAAGCTCTTGCTTGACTTCATTTTCTGCCAGCTCTGCACTTACATCTTCCGTGCTGCCAAAAAGAGCCTCCAAGCCTTTTCCCAAACCAGCTCGTTTACTCATCTCCAATAACCTCCTGTGCCAACTCCTGATAAACTTGTGCACCTTTGGACTTAGCGTCATAAACTATGACAGGCTGCCCATGGCTCGGTGCTTCGCTTAGTCTGATATTGCGAGGTATGATGGTATTATACATTTTAGCATTAAAATATTTTTTCACCTCACCAACAACATCGCTGGAAAGATTAGTACGTGCGTCAAACATAGTCATTACTGCTCCCTCCAGCTTTAAAGCCGGATTAAGATTGCGCTGTACCAACTGTATTGTATTCATCAGCTGTGTAACACCCTCCAGCGCATAGAACTCGCACTGAATAGGCACCATCACCGAACTGGCAGCAGTGAGTGCATTCAGAGTTAAAAGCCCCAATGAAGGCGGACAATCAATCAACACGTAGTCATATTCATGTTTTACCCTATCAAGAGCCCTTTTCAATCTACTCTCACGACTCATTACAGAAACGAGTTCCAGTTCTGCACCAGCGAGCTGTATCGTGGCAGGCAATACCGATAGGTTCTCATACTCACTCTTCATTATAACTTCCACCATCGGCGTACCACTGATCAAAACATCATAGATGCATTTTTTTATGTAATTTTTTTCAAAGCCCAGGCCGCTGGTAGAATTGCCTTGCGGATCACTGTCTATCAATAAAACCTTGCGGCCCTTAGCTGCCAGACACGCTGCCAGATTCACTGCAGTTGTCGTTTTGCCAACTCCGCCTTTCTGGTTTGCTATGGCGATTACCTTAACCAAGACCATCACCTCTCATTCGTTGCATTAATTTATATTGTTTATTCGACTACTATATTCTACCATAATTTTCGCTTTATAATTTAATTTTTATTATACTTTCAACGAAAAAGGTCAATGTTTCACGTGAAACATTGACCTTTTGACTTTCTTCGGATAAATTCAGTTTTTACTGATCCTATTTTGTTTTCTTGGTATTTTTGATATGCAATGTGACAACCACATCATCACCTTCCAGCTTTTGCTCCACTTTAACAGGAATGCCGGAAACTTCCATATTCTTCGTTATTTGCTTGATGCTGTTCAAATAAATTCTTACATCTTGTATAATCATCAGCCTTTTAGGTTTCTTCTTTTTGGCTGAATCCTGATGTTCCTCGATATAAGTTTCTATATATTTTTCAGTTTGTCTGACATTCAAACCATTTTTGGTAATTTCCTCAACGACAATAATCTGGTCTTCCTCATTTGTTAATCGCAATAAAGCACGCGCATGCCTTTCAGTCAATCCCTGTTCCTTCAAAACTTTTCTAACCTTATCTGATAATTTTAAAAGTCTCAGTTTGTTAGCAATAGTAGATTGTTTTTTACCAACGCGGCTTGCCATTGACTCCTGCGTAAGATTAAACTGATCCATCAGCCGCTCATAACCGTCAGCTTCTTCCAGATAATGCAGGTCTTCTCGCTGTAAGTTTTCGATTAAAGCAATCTCAGCAATTTGTTGAGAAGTATAGTCACTTATTATAACAGGCACCATCGAAAGATTAGCGAGCTTTGAAGCGCGCAAGCGGCGTTCGCCGGCTATCAGCATATACTTTTCATTAGCTATAGGAGCAACCAAAAGCGGCTGCAACACCCCATACTGACTTATCGAATGGGCTAATTCAGCCAAAGCATCCGGTTCAAAATGTTTACGCGGTTGATAGGGATTAGCTTCAATATTCTGCACAGGCACCTGAACAACACTAACTTCTCCTGAAGTGGCAACATCTTCCCCTAAAAGTTCCGCTGCGTCTAAATATGCAAATTCATCATCAATAACCATACTATCAGGTTCTCCCTCCCCTATTACAATGGCTGCTTTTCCGGAACTCCGGCTTTGCGCGGATACTTAACCGGAGTCTTTTTAATCTTATGAATTCTAATAATCGCTCTGCCATCATCCAGGCCAGGAAGTTTGACTTCTTCAGCAGAAATGATTTCTCCGCCCAAAACGCCAACAGCAGTTCTTCCCTCCGCAAGTTCTTCCTTAAACCTGGAGCCTTTCATGGCTATAAAATAACCGCCTGGTTTGACCAGCGGCAAACAGTACTCAGATAAAACAGATAATCTTGCGACAGCGCGTGCCGTAACCAAATCATATTTTTCCCGATGCTGCTTATTTTGTCCTGCATCCTCGGCACGCAAATGTACGCAGGCAATATCATTCAGCCCAAGCGTCGCAATGACGTTTTCCAGAAACTTCAGCCGCTTGGCCAAAGAATCCAAAAGCACAACTTTTAATTCCGGGCAGTAAATTTTGAGCGGTATGCCGGGAAAACCAGCACCGGTACCGACATCAGCAAGCAATTTACCGGCAAATAACTTTTCATCATAAGCTAGCAAAGAATCAATGATATGCTTAACCGCTACTTCTTCGGGCTCAGTTATTGCTGTAAGATTCATTACCTTATTGGTTTCAATCAAAAGCTCAAAGTATTGGGAAAACTGTTCAAGCTGCTTTGCCGAAAAAACCAAACCAGCTTCTTTTCCTTTGCTGATCAAAGCCTCTAAAAAAGTCATTTAGCTTTCTCCCTTCGGTTCGCAGCATCAAGAAAAATCATCAAAACATTCACATCAGCTGGTGAAACACCGGATATTCTTGATGCCTGACCAATCGAATTGGGTCGTACTTTATCAAGTTTTTCGATGGACTCCAAAGAAAGCTCTTTAATTTCGTGATAATCAATTGAGGCAGGGATCAATTTGTTCTCTAATTTCAAAGCACGTTCAACTTCTTGTTTCTGTTTTACAATATAGCCTTCATACTTAGCATGGATTTCCAATTGTTCAGCAACTACCGCTGGAATTTCTGGCAAATCAAAAGCTTTGGCAAGTTTGTTGTAATCAAGCTCGCTGCGTCTTAAAAGTTCTAACATAGAAATCCCGGAACGTAAAGGCGCAGTATTCAAAACACTTAATTTTCTCTGAACTTCCTCATTCGGCGCCAGATTCATCCTTCCCATCTGGTAAAGCATTCTTTCCAACAAATCACGCTTGGCCGTAAAAGCGCTATAGCGATAATCATCAACTAAACCCAGTTGCCGACCTTTTTCGGTTAGCCGCAGATCAGCATTGTCCTGCCTAAGCAATAGCCGATATTCAGCACGTGAGGTCATCATACGATAAGGTTCATTGGTGCCTTTAGTAACAAGGTCATCAATCAGTACACCGATATAAGCATCACTTCGGCCTAAAACAAAGGGGTCTTTGCCATTAACTTTCTGCATGGCGTTAATGCCGGCCATCAGACCTTGTGCGGCTGCCTCTTCATAACCACTCGTACCATTGGACTGTCCGGCAGAAAACAACCCGGAAATACGTTTATGCTCCAGCGATGCCTGCAATTGCAGCGGGTTCAAGCAATCATAATCAATTGCATAGCCGGCACGCATCATTTTGCAATTTTCCATTCCCGGAATAGTCTGCATAAAAGCAACCTGTACATCAGCAGGAAGCGAAGAAGACATTCCCTGTACATAAACTTCATTGGTCCGCATGCCTTCAGGTTCCAAAAAAAGTTGGTGACGTTCTTTATCTGCAAATCGGACAATTTTCGATTCAATAGACGGACAATAGCGCGGCCCTACTCCCTCGACCAAGCCGGTAAACATACCTGACTTGCCAAGATTATCACGAATGATTTGGTGTGTGCGCTCATTCGTATAAGTAAGCCAACAAGGCAACTGCTCTCTCTCCTCTATTTTACTTATAAAAGAAAAGTTGCGTGTAGCTGCATCGCCATACTGCGCTTCCATCTTGCTGTAATCAAGACTGCGTGCATCAACACGTGCCGGGGTACCTGTCTTGAAACGCATAAGTTCGACGCCATGCTCTTGTAAGGACGACGAAAGCTTGGTTGCAGAACGCAGACCATTAGGCCCGGACTCGTAATTTACTTCACCGTAAACAATCTTGCCGCGCAGATAAGTACCTGTTGCCAGTATGACGCATTTGGCTTCAAA
Organism: Acidaminococcaceae bacterium; assembly: GCA_051653445.1. Lineage (GTDB taxonomy): Bacteria > Bacillota > Negativicutes > Acidaminococcales > Acidaminococcaceae > RZYP01. The sequence continues at coordinate 27,064 of JBOFWD010000154.1, forward strand.
AACTTCTCCCGTTTCTGCCTCGACGCCGACGACTTCGCCATGAGAAACAAGCAGCTTATCAATCATTAATTGTTTTACATCAAGGTTTTCCTGCTTTTCAACTATTTCTTTCATTACGGTATGATAGTACGGCTTATCAGCCTGCGCACGCAAAGCATGCACGGCATAGCCTTTGCCGGTATTCAACATGCGCATCTGGATACAAGCCTCATCGGCCGATAAACCCATCTGACCACCCAAAGCATCGATTTCGCGCACTAAATGACCCTTAGCCGGTCCTCCAACTGAAGGATTACAGGGCATAAGAGCTATATTATCAAGCGAAAGCGTCGCCATTAAAGTCTTGCCCCCAAGCCGCGCTGAAGCAAGAGCTGCCTCGACGCCGGCATGACCGGCACCGACAACGATTACATCATATTTTGCACTAATCAAAATCTATCCCTCGCATTAACATCTATTTGCCGACGCAGAATCTGGCAAATATTTCATTGATAATTTCATCACTTACAGTATCACCTGTTATAAAACCAATTGCTTCCACCGCATTACGCAAATCTATGATAATGCAATCATAGGGAACGTGAGCTTTAGCAGCAGCTAAAGCTTCTTCCAAAGAAGACAATGCTTTTTTCAATAAATACTCATGTCTTGTATTTTGCACATATATACCGTCTTCGAGCTGTCCGCCGTTCCCATAAACATACTTTTTCAACCAGGCTATAAAATTATCCACACCAGCTGACGTCATAGCGGAAAGCTGCATGATATTATCCGCACCGAAATCCCTTTCCAGCGATGATAAATCGAGCGCCTGTGGTAAATCGCCCTTATTCACAATTATAACATACGGTTTTTCCTTAACAGCCTGCAAGATCTCAATATCTTCTGTTCTCAGACTTTCCGACCCATCGAGAACAACTATGGCCAGCTCAGCCTCTTCGAGTATTTTTTTGGTTTTTTCAACACCAATTTTTTCCACATAGTCGTCAGTATTGCGGATACCGGCAGTATCGGTAAGCACAAGCGGTATACCATCGATCAGCAATTGTTCCTCAATTACATCGCGCGTGGTACCGGGTATTTCAGAAACAATAGCACGTTCTTCCTTTAATAAGCTGTTCAATAAGCTGGACTTGCCAACATTAGGCCGGCCAATAATAACGGTTTTCATGCCTTCGCGCATTATCTTTCCCGTATGCGCATTATTAAGCAGCAGCGAGATCTCGCTCTGCACATCATCAATAGTATTTTTCACATTTTGAAATGTGACTTCTTCAATATCCTCTTCAGGATAATCAATGACAGCTTCCAGATTTACAATAATATTCAAAAGCCGTTTACGCAAAAAGCCAATTTCCCTTGATAGCTGGCCCTGCTGTTGTCGCAGTGCAAGCTTTAAAGAAACTTCGCTGCGAGCTTTGATAATATCCATAACTGCTTCAGCCTGCGCCAGATCAATCCTGCCATTTAAAAAAGCTCTTTTCGTAAATTCGCCCGGCTCTGCCGGACGCGCACCTGCTTCATAGGTCAAAGAGAGAATTTTCTTCAGGGACTGAATACCGCCATGAGACTGAATTTCTACAACATTTTCTGCAGTATAAGAACGCGGTGAACGCATAAAAACAACCAGGGCCTCATCTACTACTATGCCCTCAGCATCTTTAATATGACCATAAACAAGTGTATTCGGAGGATACTTTTCAAGTCTTTTACCGGAAGCTGCCTGAAAAATCCTATCTGCAATTTCACAACTTCTGGGCCCGCTCAATCTTATGATGCCTATAGCGCCTTCGCCCAGTGCTGTTGCAACAGCACTGATAGTATCATCTACAAACATTTTTGCTCCTTCTCCCTTGAAAGTAATAGACCCAGCAATATAAAGAATATTACTGGGTCGAAAATTTTATTTCTTCAATTCGATGGCTACCCTGCGATAAGGATCTTCACCCTCACTCAAAGTATTCACCCTGTTATCATTCTGCAAAGCCATATGGATAATTTTGCGTTCATGTGGATTCATTGGTTCCAGGACGACCCTATCTCCTGACCTTTTAACTTTTTCGGCCAAGCGCAAAGCCAGTCTCGTCAAGGTATGAGCCCTACGCTCTCTGTAATCCTCAATATCAACCATGATACGGATACGCTCTGCTGCATTTTTATTAGCAACCAAATTAGTCAGATACTGCAGAGAATCAAGAGTCTGACCATGTTTGCCAATGAGAATACCCATGTCAGAACCATGTAGTTTAAAAGTCACAGAGCCATCTTCTTTGTTGACAAATTTCTCCATAACCACTTTGATGTTCATGGCAGCAAATATTTTCAAAAGAAAATCTTTAGCCATTTTTATTGCTTCATCGTTATTAAGAACTACCTTACTTTTTTTGGTTTCACCTTCAGCAACAACTTTTTCTGTTTGCGTTGAAGCTTCCTCGGCTTCTTCTTTGTTTAAATCTGCTCCAAAAGCAGGTTTAACAGTGACCTTTATTCTTGCTTTACGGCCGCCAAACAATCCGAACAAAGCATCCTTGGCTTCTTCAAGAATCTCTACATCCACATTTTCTCTGGTTGTATGTAATTCAGCAAGAGCAGCTTCCAGTGCTTCATCGACTGTTTTTCCCGTCATTTCAATAGAAACCATTACTACTCCCCCTACCTACTAAACTATGCGGAAACTTTTTGTTTACTCATCAAAGCCTGTTGAGCAATCTGCATAATATTCATCACTACCCAGTAAATAACAAGACCTGCCGGGAAAGTAAAACTAATATAACCGATGAAAAGAGGCATGAAATATAACATAACTTTGTTTTGAGGACTGCTGGTATCAGGCATGGACTGTTTAGATTGGATAAAAGTAGTTAATGCTGACAAAACAGGAAGTATGTAATAAGGATCAGGCAGAGCGATATCTGTCATCCACAGAAAATTCGGATCTCCTGCGTATTGGAAATCTCTGATACCATAAAAAATACCAAGCATTATCGGCATTTGTACCAAAAGCGGTAAACAACCTGCAAGTGGGTTAACGCCCTGTTCTTTATACAATTCAGCCATTTTTTGGTTTAAAAGCACTTTGTTATCCTTATATTTTTCCTGCAAAGCTTTCATTTTAGGCTGTAATTCCATCATAGCCGCAGTTGAAGCAATTTGTTTGGCAGTCAAAGGATAAAGAATAACTTTAACAATAACTGTCATGATAATTATTGCCAAACCATAGTTTGGAATACCGATCATTGCAGTCAAGTTATACATAATAGTTACAACCTGTTGTACAAGCGAACTCAGAAAATCCAAAATATCACTCCTCAAATCGAAATCTTTATTTTAGCAAATCCGTTAAACAGGATCATAGCCACCGGGATGGAACGGATGACACTTCGCAATTCGTTTAATTGCGAGCCAAACACCACGTAAAACCCCTTTTTTTTGAATTGCTTCAATCGCATACTGTGAACAAGTAGGATAAAAACGACAAGTAGGCGGGAATAAAGGTGAAATAAATAATTGGTAAAAGCGAATAAGCAGAATACACAATTTTTTCATACCGATTTACCTCAATTCAACAAACCTGCTCGCTTAACCAGTCTCATAAACACACGATCGTAAGTATTATAATCGGCAGCAATCAATTTCTTTCTTGCTACCCAGACTATGCGCGAACCAGCTTTCAGTTCATGTTTCCGGACGCGGAATACTTCTCTCATCATTCGCTTAACATGATTCCTCAAAACAGCTGTACCTAATTTTTTGCCTACGGCAAGACCAATCTGAACTTTATCAGAGGGAGATGTTAAGACATAAATAACAGATAACGAATCAACAACAGAACGGCCGCTGTTATAAACAAGCTGAAAACCCTTCTTGGATTTGATACGTTCCATTTTTCCAAATTTAAATCTTCTTTTTTTTAATAACATATTCACACCCAACCGCATGGAAAAAATAGGCCACATCACTGCGGCCTATTTGAATATTATGCAGACAATCTCTTTCTGCCTTTTGCACGTCTTCTTTTAAGGACTGTTTGACCGCCCAAAGTTTTCATTCTTTCTCTAAAGCCGTGCGTTCTCTTTTTCCTAGTATTATTAGGTTGAAAAGTACGTTTCATTCCGTTATACCTCCTTGCCACACACGTAGTTTTACCAAATTTATCAGACTTTCATTTGATAGCTATACCGATTATATGATAGCTTTCATATACTGTCAAGAATAAAACCATTACATTAATGACAAAAAATAAAAAAATCCAGATATTTATCCACAGGTGTGGATAAATATCTGGATTTTTTCCACTAACCTGTTGATAACTATCCCTGCCTTTGATAGAATAAGTGTGCAGTGTTATTTCTTCGATAAAAGTTAATCACAGTTTTTTAGCAAATTGTTGAAAACATCCTCATTTTGTTGTTAATTTGTTTATAAATAATATCGTATAATTCTGCCACCAATATAAATTTAAATTGAAAGGATGGATAAAATGCAAACGAATAACTTGGCCGACGTTTGGGACCAATTTTTAGGGTATGTTAATAATAACAGCAAAAACCCTGGATACGTCAACTGGATTAAAGCCGCCCTTCCTTTGGCCATGAACGAGGATACCTTTGAAATAGGTGTGGAAAAACTATTTATCAAAGAATGGATCGAATCACGTTATTCGGCTGAAATAGAAAAAACTCTTTCTACTCTGACCGGCAGACCTCTTACTTTGATTGTAACGAATATGGATAGCCCCAAAACTGACGAAGCTGTTAGCTACAAACCGGAAATAGTAGTTGAAGAGCATTCTGCGGCCGCCAAGCAGGAAAAAAATAGCGTCAATATTGAAGTTTTAAAAGAATCCGCGGAAAATTTTGAAAGCAATCTTAATTGCAAATATCTATTTGAAAATTTCGTTATAGGTAATTCAAACCGCTTTGCCCATGCTGCTGCCTTAGCTGTTGCAGAAGCTCCGGCTAAGGTTTATAATCCTCTTTTTTTGTACGGTGATGTTGGTCTCGGCAAAACTCATTTGATGCATGCCATCGGCAACCGTGTCAAACAAAAATATCCGGAAATGAAGGTTCTTTATATTTCCAGTGAAACTTTCACCAATGAAATGATTTTTTCTATCCAAAAAAATTCTATGGAAGCTTTCCGCAATAAATATCGTAATATTGACTGTCTTTTAATCGATGATATTCAATTTCTGCGTAAAAAAGAAAGTACTCAGGAAGAATTCTTCCATACTTTCAACGCTTTACACGATGCAAATAAACAGATAATCATCTCCAGTGACCGCAAGCCAAAAGAAATTGAAACTTTGGAAAGCCGGCTGCGTTCACGTTTCGAATGGGGTCTTACTGCTGATGTCCAAGCACCTGACCTGGAAACCAGAATGGCAATTTTGAGAGAAAAAGCTGATCGCGAAGATATTATCATCCCTAACGATGTCATTCTTTTCATAGCTTCCGCTATCGAAACCAATATCAGGGAAATTGAGGGTGCCTTTACAAGGGTTTCCGCTTATGCTTCTTTCAATGGCGGCAAAATAACCCTTGAAGAAGCTAAGAAAGCTTTGTCAGAATTAAATGACGAAAATAATAACAAACATATATCCGTTGAAGAAATTCAAAAGGTTGTAGCAAACTATTACAAAATAAAAAAAGAAGACTTTCTAGCTAAAAAAAGAACGAGAAACGTTGCCTATCCAAGGCAGATAGCCATGTATATCTGCCGAGAAATCACGGATTACTCGTTGCCTCGTATTGGAGAATTTTTCGGTGGCCGCGATCATACAACAGTTATTCATGCGTGCGAAAAAATAGGCAAGGAACGCCGCGAAGACGCTGAATTGGAAAAAATCATTAAATCTTTCATGGCACAGCTTAAAAAATAACGTCGTCTGTATAAACCTGTTTATAAGAACGATATAAGCTGTGAGCAAACATGTTGATATCTCTATACCACTTTTTCCCTGTTTGTATGTGTATAAAAAAACCTATGTTATGAACATTTTGTCCCAAGCGAAAATTAAGGCAGTATCTGTTCTCAACAGGTTTATCAACATATCCACAGGCCCTACTACTACGGCTACTAAGTTTTTTATATTATTTAGGCAGTAATAATAAACCAGGAGGTCTTCCAAATGAGATTTACTTGTAAAACATCTGTTCTTGCAAAAGCAGTACAAACTGCGAAAAAAGCAATTTCTTCTAATCCTAGTACTCCTATTTTCTCCGGAATTCATTTAATTGCTTCTTCGAACCAACTGGAAATACAAGCTATGGACTTAAACATGGCTATTGGCTGCCAAATTGAAGCTAATGTTGCTGAAAATGGCGACATCGTTATTCCCGCAAAATACTTCTCCGATTTACTGTCTACTTTACAATCAGAAGAAGTTAATATTTGTAAAAACGCTGATGAATCAACTGTCAGTATTGAATCCGGTAAAGCAAATTTTCAAATAGTTCTGATGGATGAAAACGATTACCCATCTTTTCCTTCAGTAGAGGGAGAAGAAAAATTAATTATTTCTGACGAAGTAATGAAGGATTTGATCAAAAAAACTATTTACGCTCGTTCAACTGATGAAACCAGACCTCTTTTTACAGGTATTTTATTTGAAAAAAAGGGTAATAATATAACTTTTGTTGGCACCAATACTCATCGCCTGGCTATTAAAACGGCAGCTATAGACAATAGTGAAGAAAAAGACTTTTCAATGATTATCCCAGGGCGCTTGCTAACAGAGGTAGTTAATAATCTGAACTCAGATTTACCGCAATCAGTAGTTATCTCACTGCATAACAGACAAATTATTATTAAAATTGGTACAATTACGATTGTTTCAAGTTTGGTAGAAGGAGAGTTTCCTGATTACAGAAGAGTAATACCACCGAAATTTGAAATAAAAACTCAAGTTAACATCAAAGAATTAGAAGGCGCTGTTAAAAGAGTATCGCTATTTTCAGCAGATGGTGACTACAGCATAGTAAAGATAAGTGTCAAAGAAGCAGAAATAATTATCAATTCCAGCAGCAATGATGTTGGTAAAGGACGCGAATCTGTGAGCTGTACAACTGAAGGCGCTTGTTTGAATGTTGCTTTTAACGCCAGATATATTCTTGATATCTTGAAAAATATTGATGCTGAAGAGGCTACCATAGAACTTAATAATTCATTAAGTCCAGTTTGTATAAAGCCTGTAAGTGAAGAAAACTATCTCTACATCGTTACTCCTGTCAGAGTAGTATTTTAAGGGGGAAAAAATGGAAAAAATTAAAATAGGGATTAAAACTGATTACATAACTTTTTCTAACCTGATGAAATATGCAGGTGTTCTGCAAACCGGCGGACAAGCCATGGAATTGATTGAAGAAGGATTGGTCACATTAAACCAAAAATCAATAACGGAAAAAAGAAAGAAAATATACCCAGGTGATGTGGTTGTAATCAAAGGACAGTATGAGATTATTGTTGAAACGGAAGAGTAAGAATGAAAATTCAGCAAATTTCGTTAATCAATTTTAGAAATTATCAAAAATTGAATTTACGGATAGATGGTTTGGTAAACGTTTTTTTTGGCAACAATGCACAGGGAAAAACGAATGTTTTAGAGAGTATTTTTTATTCGGCTTTCGGCATGTCTCACCGCACAGGCAATGAAGATGACTTGGTAAAAATGTCCTGTAGCGAAATGGCAGCCGAAGTCATTTTTAATAATCTTTATGGAGAGCATACATTGAAAGTGAAAAGGCAGAATATTTGCGAACGCATGAAAAAGCAAATAAGCCTGGATGATAATGTTATAAAAAGTAAAGAACATTATGGGACCCTGAATGTGGTGATGTTTTCTCCGGAAGATTTACAGATAATCAAAGGAGAGCCTGCACAAAGAAGACGTTTTCTCGATATGGAAATAGCTCAGACAAATCGCTATTACTACGGACTTTTAGTAAAATATAACAGATTGCTTCAGCAACGAAATAAATTTTTAAAAGACGCACGTGAAAATGTTTTAGACCATGGCCAGCTAGCTGTCTGGGATAATGAAGTAGCAAGCGTAGCAGCGGAAATTATCATTTTAAGACTGAAAGTTCTGAAGAAAATTAACAATATTGCCGGCTCTATCTATAAAGAAATAACCAACCAAAAGGAAGAATTAGTGGTCAATTACGAGTTGAAAACTAATTCTTCTGCTATTATTTGTTCACGGGAAGATAGTAAGGAATGCTGGCGTGAATGGTATTTGTCTAGGCTTCAAGAAAGGCGTAACATTGATATTGCGCGCGGCAGCACAGGTATCGGGCCGCATCGTGACGATCTTTTGCTTACTGTAAATGAAAATAATTTAAGGGCTTTTGGATCGCAGGGTCAGCAAAGAAGCGGCGCGCTTGCTTTAAAACTTGCTGAACTTGAATATGTAAAAAAAGAAGCAGGTGAGTATCCTGTTTTGTTGCTCGATGATGTTATGAGCGAGCTTGACGGCGAACGAAGAAAACAAATACTTAATTTTATTGATGGCAGAGTCCAGACTTTTATTACTGTTAACGACAAAACTCTCATACCTGAACTGGCATGCAACAGATATTTCCGTGTCAGTGAAGGTTCTGTCTGCGAGGTTTAACGTGAAACAAATAGCAAAAACCATATTAAAAATTGTAAAAAGCAAAGCTGGTAAAGAAAAATTCCTTGTACATTATCTTAGCAAGAACTGGCTGGAGATTTGCGGCCCCAATATCGCCAAGCATTCCAAGCCTAACCGTATTGAAAGAGGAATTTTGTTCGTTAATACCGATAGTTCAGCCTGGTCACATAATTTGTTGATGATGAAACCGCAGCTTTTGGGCAAGCTTAAGCAAAGTATGGCTGAAATAGGTGCTTTAAAAAACTATGATCTTATGATCAAAGATATTATGTTTTTTAACGGAACAGTTACTGCCGCAAAAGTACAGGAAGAAAAAGAAGTTAAGCCTAAATTGCTATATATGCCTTTGGAAGCAGAAGAAGAGAATGAAATTCAACAAAAAGTTTCGCAATTGAAAGATCCTGACATACGAAATGCTTTTGTTAGGATTATGAAAGACGATAAAAAACGTAAAAAAGCTGTTTTTGAAAATTATCAAAAGCAGTGCAGAACATGTCGTGTACCAATTATGGGTGATGAGCATTACTGCCCTGCCTGTGAGAGAGAACGAAAGAGTGCTTTATGGCAGAAAACAGCGGAAATTTTACATTCGGCTCCTTGGCTAACCTACGAGGAGTGTATAAATTATGTTAATTGTGATAAAATGTTATTCGGTGAAATTAAATCAAATATCAAAAGTAAGGTTTATTTAAAGCTTGCCGAGGAAGGATGCACTGCTGAGGATAAAGTATTTGCAACCTTGCTGGAACTTGGAATTGTTCCGGAAAAACTGACGGATGAACTGATTGAAGAAACAGTTGAAAGACTGCGGAGGAATATTTATGTATCTTCACCTAGGGGCAGATTGCGTAGTAAAGAGTAGCGAAATAGTTGGAATTTTCAGCTTGTTGGATAAAAAAGCGAATATTTACGAAGATTTTGTCAGACTTAATCGTGCAAAATACAAGATTGTTGATTTGGCCGGTGACCTTTTGCCGTCGAGCTGTATTGTCACCAAAGATACATTGTATTTATCTGGGATTTCGCCAGGTACTTTGAAACGGCGCAAAGAAGAAGACTTCGGATTAAACGCAGTTTACAAAAGATAAATTTTTAGATTTCGGAGGTTTCTATGTCTAGTATTGAAGAAGAAATTGCAGTACATGGTAGTTACGATGCGGGGCAAATCCAGGTATTAGAAGGTCTGGAAGCTGTTAGAAAACGTCCGAGTATGTATATTGGCAGTATTTCCAGCCGCGGTTTGCACCATTTGGTTTCTGAAGTTGTTGATAATAGTATTGACGAAGCCTTGGCTGGTTATTGTACTTTTATTCAGGTTTTGATCCACAATGACAACAGTATAACTGTCAAAGATAATGGCCGCGGTATTCCTGTTGATATGCATAAAGTAGGAAAACCTGCGGTTGAAGTAGTTATGACTATTTTGCATGCCGGTGGTAAATTCGGCGATGGTGGCTATAAAGTTTCCGGTGGTTTGCATGGCGTTGGTGTTTCCTGTGTTAACGCATTGAGTGAAAAAATGGAAGTAGAAGTACGCCGCGGCGGCAAAATCTACGGAATAGAATTTTCCAAAGGAAAGACGGTAGTGCCGTTATACGAGAAAGGAATCACGGAAGAGGCTGGTACAACAGTACATTTCTTGCCGGATCCGACCATTTTCACTGAAACAGTCTATAGCTATGAGACACTAAGACTGCGCATCAGAGAATTGGCTTTTTTGAATAAGGGTGTAAAAATTGAATTACGTGATGAGCGCACCGGTGAAGGGGAGATTTTCCACTATGAAGGCGGTATTATTTCGTTTGTCAATTATATAAATCGCAGTAAAACTCCTATTAACGATAAGCCAGTCTACATAGAAGGCGAAAAAGATACGAATATTGTCGAGGTAGCCCTTCAGTATACTGATACCTACAGCGAAAATATTTATACTTACGTCAACAATATCAATACTGAAGAAGGCGGCACACACTTAAGCGGCTTAAAACAGGCTTTGACGCGGACAATCAATGATTATGCACGCAAAATGAATGCTCTCAAAGAAGGCGATGAAAACCTCAGCGGAGACGATGTGCGCGAGGGTTTGACTGCTGTTTTGAGTTTAAAAGTAAGAGACCCGCAGTTTGAAGGACAAACCAAGACAAAACTGGGTAACAGTGAGATTCGTGGCATCGTCGATAATATGATCAGCGATGGTCTAGCGGAATTCTTTGAAGAAAATCCTGCAGAAGCTAAGAAAATTGTAGAAAAATCCATTATTTCTGCCAGAGCACGTGCGGCAGCAAGAAAAGCAAGAGAGTTGACTCGTCGCAAGAGTGCTTTGGAAATAAGTTCTTTACCTGGCAAGCTTGCTGATTGTTCCAGCAGAGATGCTGAAAAAACAGAAATTTACCTGGTAGAGGGTGATTCCGCAGGCGGCAGTGCCAAGCAAGGACGTGACCGTGGTTTTCAGGCCATCCTGCCTTTGCGTGGTAAAATTTTGAATGTTGAAAAATCTCGCCTTGATAAAATACTCAGTAACGAAGAAATAAGATCAATGATTACAGCTTTTGGCAGCGGTATTGGCGAAGAATTTGATTTATCAAAAGCTCGTTATGGCAAAATTATCATCATGACCGATGCTGATGTCGACGGCGCGCATATTCGTACTCTGCTGTTGACCTTCTTCTATCGCTATATGCAGCCGATGATCAGAGCCGGCCATGTTTATATTGCACAGCCGCCATTATATCTGGTCAGAAAAGGCCAAAAACATTACTATGCTTATAGCGATGATGAGCTGCAAAAGACTCTCGACCAAGTTGGCAGAGAGAGCAATCCGTATGTTCAGCGTTATAAAGGTCTTGGTGAAATGAATCCGGAGCAGCTGTGGGAAACTACGATGAATCCGGAAGGACGTACTATTTTGCAGGTTAAGCTGGAGGATGCGGCAGAAGCCGATATTATTTTCTCCATCCTGATGGGAGATAAAGTAGAACCGCGACGTCAATTTATCGAGGAAAATGCCAGCAAGGTAAGAAATCTCGATTTGTAAGACAAGGAGTAAGTTATGAAAATAAAGAAAAATCTATCTGATGCAGATATGCTGAAGGGCTTCAAGGAAGAAAAAAGTTTTGAAACAGAAATTCTTGAAGACAGGCATGGAGGAAGTTCTTTTCGCAGAGCTGATAAAGCGGTTAAAACCGGTAAAGAATTATTACTGCCGGCTGATGCGCAGGAGAAATTAAATAAATATTTACTGGAATTAAGTATGGAATGGTTCAAAAATGGTAATGGTGAAGTTGAATGGAAAGTGCAGAAGGAAAAAGATCAAATCATCATTAAGCCTGCAACGGTCAAAAGAAAGGCAGTTAAGTAAGTTATGAGCAAGCTCGATCTTAATTTGCCGCAGGGTATTTTAAGTTTATGTCAGTCAAAAAAGGAAAAAATTATTGTGGTTGCGGGCGGACGCAGGCCTGAAATGGCTTGGCTTAAAGAAGCTGCTGTTGCCAAAAAAATTTTTTGTGCTGACCATGGCATTGATTATTGTTATGAAGCAGGTATTTCACCTGACTTTTTGTGTGGTGACCGCGATAGCGGCAGTCAGGAAAACTGGCTTTTGGCACAGAATGATGGAGCAAAAATCAAAACTTTTGCCCGCGAAAAAGATGATACGGACTTGCAGCTGCTTTTGAAAGAAATTCCCGAAAACAGCTGTGTCCTGGCTACCGGCATTTGGGGAGGCCGTTTTGACCATCTTTATGCCAATATTTTTAGTTTGCTGGCATGTAAAAGTAAAAAGGATGCTGCTATTATTCTTGCTGACCAGGAAGAAATCATGGTTTTGTTGGGTGCAGGCGAAAAAGTGACGTTTTTTCCTTCGCAAAAACCGACAGAAATATCACTGCTTCCTTTCGCTGCCGAAAGCAAAGTGTCTATTTCGGGTGTTAAATGGCCGCTTAACGGGGCAATTTTATCGCAAAATCATCCTTATGCAATCAGCAACGAGCTAATAGCTGAACAAGTTACAGCTGATTGTGAATCAGGCTGCAGTGGTTTTTATTTAAAGTTTTTAAAAAACGTTTTGCGTTAATTACTTTAAAAAACTAAATTTGAGGTAAATTGAGGAGAAATATGGAACAATACGACCCAGCAACAATGGTATTTTTGATTATTGCCGCTTTCATCGCGTCTTTTATTGATTCAACAGTAGGCGGCGGTGGATTGATTTCTACGCCTGCGCTCCTCGCGACCGGCATGCCGGTAAGTTTTGCCTTAGGAACCAACAAGGTGGCAGCGATGATGGGTTCTTTTACCAGTGTTGTTGCTTTTTGGCGTGCCGGTAAGATTCAAAAAAAGGTTGTTTTGTGCCTGATGCCTCTTTCTTTTATAGGTTCAGCTCTTGGAGCTTATGTTGTTTATTTGCTGCCGGCTGCGCTTATGAAAAATATTATTGTTTTTATGCTGGTCGCCGTTGCTATTTATACTTACAGGCGGAAAGACTGGGGCGATGTTTCGAATGTCAGGAAATTTGACACCGGTATTTTGGCGGCGACTATTTTGACAGCATTCGGCCTTGGGTTTTACGATGGTTTTTTTGGCCCGGGGACTGGTTCTTTTTTGATTTTTGGCTTTTTATTTCTTGGCTATAATTTTGTGACAGCGGCAGGTAATGCCAAAGCACTTAATTTTGCCAGCGGTGCCGGTGCTTTGGTATCGTTTGCCATGAGCGGCACTGTTTATTGGGTTTATGGTCTTGCCATGGGTGTTTCTATGATTTTCGGCGCGCTTTTTGGTTCCAGAATGGCTATCAAACACGGCGCCAGTTATGTGAGGCCCCTTTATTTATTCGTTACAACGATTTTGATTGGCAAGCAGATATATGAATTATTATTTAAATAACAGCAGTAAAAAAATATAAAGGTTGGTGGTAAAGTGGAGTTAGAGGAAGGTAAGGTTTTGCCTGTCTGGATAGAAGACGAGATGAAAAAATCCTACATCGACTACGCGATGAGTGTTATTATTCAGCGTGCATTGCCAGATGTGCGTGACGGTTTAAAACCTGTACATCGTCGTATTCTTTACGCTATGCAGGAAGCAGGTATGAGCTCCAATAAGCCATACAAAAAATCGGCACGTATCGTCGGTGAAGTTTTGGGTAAGTATCACCCTCATGGCGATTCGTCCGTATATGATGCAATTGTGCGTCTGGCACAGGATTTTTCCACCAGATATCTCTTGGTAGACGGCCATGGCAACTTTGGTTCTGTCGACGGCGACTCTGCTGCCGCCATGCGTTATACTGAAGTGCGTATGGCCAAAATAGCTGAAGAAATGCTGGAAGATATTGAAAAAGAAACTGTTGATTTCGTACCGAACTATGATGAATCTTTGAAAGAACCTAGTGTTTTGCCGGCTAAGATTCCGGCGCTCTTAGTAAACGGTTCTTCCGGTATCGCGGTTGGTATGGCTACAAATATCCCTCCGCACAATCTTTGTGAAGTAATTGATGGGCTTGTCATGTTGATTGAAAACCCTGAGGTTGAAATACCGGAACTGATGACAGCAATAAAGGGACCGGATTTTCCGACAGGAGCCATGATTCTAGGCAATGAAGGCATCGTCAGTGCATATAGGACCGGCCGCGGTGTGGTAAAAATCAGAGCTAAAGCTCATATTGAGCCAATGCCGAAAAACAAGAGCAGGATCATTGTTACCGAATTGCCATATCAGGTCAATAAGGCGCGTCTGATAGAAAATATTGCACAACTAGTGCAGGACAAGGTTATTGACGGCATTACTGATTTGCGTGACGAAAGTGACCGTAAAGGTATGCGTGTCGTCATAGAATTGCGTCATGACGTTGTACCTGATGTTATCCTGAATCAATTGTATAAACATACCAAAATGCAGGATTCTTTTGGTATCATTATGCTGGCATTGGTTAAAAATCAACCGATGGTCCTGAATCTGAAACAGATTCTTGAATATTATCTGGAGCATCAAAAAGAGGTTATTGTCAGAAGAACGCGCTATGAACTTGGCAAAGCCAAGGAGCGTGCTCACATTCTGGAAGGTTTGAAAATAGCGCTTGACCATCTGGACGAAGTTATCACAACTATTCGCAGCAGTGCGAATGCTGAAATTGCAAGAGCCGCTTTGGTAGAAAAATTTGCTTTGAGCGAGCGGCAGGCACAGGCAATTCTCGACATGAGACTGCAGCGCTTGACTGGTCTGGAACGTAAGAAAATAGACGATGAGTATATAGATGTTTTAGAAACTATCGATTGGCTGGAGAGTGTTTTGGCTGACGAACATAAAGTTCTTAATATTATTAAAGACGATATCCTTGAAGTGAGAAAACGCTTTGGCGATGCTCGTCGTACAGAGCTGACTATTGATACCAGCAATATTGAAATAGCTGATTTGATTGCTGAAGAGGATATCATTATCACTATCAGTCATCAAGGATACATCAAGAGACAAAGCCTTGATACATTCCATAATCAAAAACGCGGAGGCAAAGGTCTCAGGGGCGGCAGCGGTAAAAAAGTTGACGATTTTGTTGAGCATCTGATGCTGGGCTCTACGCATAGCAACATTTTGTTCTTTACTAATAAGGGCAGAGTCTATCGTCAGAAAGGTTATGAAATTCCAGAAGGCAGCCGTACTGTCAAAGGAACTTCGATAGTCAACATTCTGCCTTTAGAGCAGGGCGAAAAAATAACAGCTGTAATTCCGGTTAAAGAGTTTATCGACAGTCAGTATCTGTTCATGGCTACCAACCGCGGCACTGTCAAGAAAACGACTCTGACAGACTTTGACAGCACAAGAAAAATCGGCCTGAACGCCATTACGCTTGATGATGGTGAAGACTTAATCGATGTTAAGTTGACTGACGGACATTCCAGCATTATCCTGGCAACCCGCAATGGTCTGGCCATCCACTTCAGCGAAGATGATGTTCGCCCAATGGGCAGAACAGCCCACGGTGTCCGTGGTATCTTGCTTGGTGCTGATGATATAGTTGTTTCTATGGATACAGTGCCGGAAAATGGCGAAGTGCTGACTGCGACTGAAGAAGGTATGGGCAAGCGCACGATGATCAGCGAGTATCGAGTGCAGACTCGTGGCGGCAAAGGCGTCATCAATCTTCGTGTTACAGAAAAAACAGGTCATGTTGTAGGAGCTATTGTTCTGCTGCCACAACAGGAAATTATTATGGTAACGGGAGCAGGCCTGATTATCCGTCTGACTGCTGATGGTATTTCAAAGTTCGGACGCAATGCGCAGGGCGTGAAACTGATTGATCTTAATGGCAATGATAAAGTTGTCGCTATTGCTGTTGTTGAGGAAGAAGACGAAGAAGAATGATTTTTTAACGGGGGTAATTATAACCCCCGTTTTATCTGTCAACATGGGACGCAAATAGTCCTGCCAGGACTTTTGAATAAAATTTATTCTATTTTTGTAAATTTTGTGATAGAATACAGTTGAATTTTTATATGTTTTGATTTTTTAATCAAATCTTTATTTTAAATCTATTGAGGATGTGAAGTAATGGGGTGTCTTAAAGAAACTGATGTTGTCGTTATTGGCGGCGGCATCGTCGGTACGGCTATCTTGCGTGAATTGTCCAAGTATGACATAAAAAGTATACTTGTTGAAAAAGAGCCAGATTTGGCAGCCGGCACAACTAAGGCTAACAGTGCAATTTTGCATGCAGGGTTTGATGCACCGGTGGGAAGTTTGAAGGCGATTATGAATGTACGTGGTAATAACCTTTATCACGAACTGGAAGATCAGCTTGATCTTGATATCAAATGGACAGGATCTTTGGTTGTTGCGACAACTAAAGAGGAACTGGCAACGCTTTCTGAATTGCTGGAACGCGGTGTTACTAATGGTGTTAAAGGCCTTGAAATTCTATCACCTGAACAAGTTTTTGCTAAAGAACCAAATTTAGCCAAAAATGTTACCGGTGCTCTTTGGGCTCCTTCTGCAGGTGTTTGCTGGCCTTTTGCCATGGCACTTGCTTTTGCCGAATGTGCTGTGCAAAATGGTGCTGAAGTCATAACTGATTGCTGCGTGGAAGGCATAGACATAGAAAACGGTAAAGTTGCTGCTGTAAGAACGAATAAAGGCGTAATTAAGACCAGTTATGTTATCAATGCAGCAGGTCTTTATGCAGATTCTATAGCTAAGATGGCAGGAGACAACAGCTTCACGATTCATCCTCGTAAGGGCGAATATATCTTGTTTGATAAAACAGCCGGTGCTTCAATGGTTAATGGCGTAGTATTTCCAACGCCGACCAAGACATCAAAGGGCATTTTGGTTTGCACAACAACTCATGGCAATACTTTTATAGGTCCTAATGCCGAAGACATGGAGGAAAAAGACGACAGAGCAGTTACTTTAAACGGTATGGACAGAATTATGACTTCTGCCCGTAAACTAATGCCTGCTTTGCCGATGGGGGCCGCTATTACTGAATTCTGTGGATTGCGCGCTGTTTCTGATACCGGCGATTTTATTATCAGGAATTCTGAGGTTAAAGGGCTTATTCATGCAGCAGGCATGCAGTCTCCCGGTTTGACGGCGGCTCCTGCGGTTGCTGAAGAAATTCTGGATTTGATGAGAGAAGATAATCATGCTTTATTACTAAAAGCTGATTTTAAAGCCGTGTTGCCGAAAAAAGTAATTTTTCATCGTCTGCCAAGAGAAAAACAGGCCGAGGTTATTAAAGAAAATAAATTATTTGGGCGTGTTATCTGTCGCTGTGAAACAATTACCGAGGCAGAAATTGTGGCTGCTATCCATGCACCATGCGGTGCGAGAACGGTTGATGGTGTAAAAAGAAGAACACGCGCCGGCATGGGACGCTGCCAAGGCGGCTTCTGCGGGCCGCGCGTAACGCAGATTTTAGCTCGAGAATTGAATATTCCTGTTACAGAAGTATTGAAAGAGCATGCTGATTCCCAGATGTTTTACGAAAAAGACCAGGTCAAAGGGGAGGAAGCATAAAATGAGCCAGATTTATGACGTTATTATTATCGGTGGAGGTCCTGCAGGTCTTTCTGCTGCTTACAGCGCCTGGGAAAACGGTGCCAAAAAAATACTGATTATCGAACGTGATCGTGAATTGGGTGGCATTTTGCAGCAGTGCATCCATAATGGCTTCGGTCTTCACCATTTTAAGGAAGAATTAACCGGTCCTGGGTATGCTTATCGCTGCATGGAACTGATCAAAGATAAACCGGAAATAGAAGCCTTGATTGATACAATGGTGTTGGAAATCCTGGAAGATAAAACTGTTATTGCCGTCAGTCCGGAAAAAGGTCTTCTGCAAGTCCAAGGAAAAACAATCATTTTGACCATGGGCTGCAGGGAACGTACACGCGGAGCTATCCGTATTCCTGGTGAAAGACCTGCAGGTGTTTTTACTGCCGGTGCGGCACAACGTATGGTTAACATGGAGGGCTTCTTGCCTGGCAAGAAAATCGTTATTCTCGGCAGCGGCGATATTGGTTTGATTATGGCTCGCCGCATGAGTTTAGAAGGCTGCAAAGTAGAAGCGGTGTTGGAAATTTGTCCTTTCTCCAATGGTTTGACCAGAAACATTGTACAATGCCTGGAAGATTATGATATTCCGTTATACTTATCTCATACTATCGTCAAAATTCACGGGCATGAACGCGTAACCGGCGTCACTGTTGCCAAAGTTGATGAAAAAATGCAGCCTATTGCAGGTACTGAGTTTGATATAGATTGTGATACTGTGCTGTTGTCCGTCGGGTTGATACCTGAAAATGAATTGTCCAGAGGTCTGCATCTTGATATGCATCCTCTGACCAGCGGACCGATTGTTGACCAACGTCGTCAAACCAGTATGCCTGGGGTCTTTGCGGCAGGTAATGTGGTTCATGTGCATGATTTGGTTGATTTTGTTTCTGAAGAGGCGGAAATTGCCGGCAAGTTTGCTGCGTTGACTGCTGCAGGCAAGCTGGATGACGAATTAACTGCTGTTAATGTCGAAGCTGCTAATGGCATTCGTACTTGTGTACCGCAAAAACTTTCCTTGCCTCAGCAAGGTGAAGCTGCCCGGCTCTTTATGCGTGTTGCTAATCCGGAACATAAGGTAAAACTGGAAGTAAAAAGCGGCGACACCTTAATTATGAGCAAAATGCTGCTCGTTGCTAAACCGAGTGAGATGATAGCTCTTGATTTGCCATCTGAAAAAACGAAATTAATCAAAGGCTCATTGACAGTCGCTTTGAATCGGGAGGCATGATGATGGCTGTAGATAAACGTGTTATGACTTGTATTGTTTGCCCGCGTGGTTGTGAAATGACTGCTTCTATTACTGATGGAGTTGTGACCGAAGTAGTAGGCAACAGCTGTCCCAGGGGAAAAAAATATGCCGAAGAGGAGATCTTAGCTCCTAAAAGAATGCTGACCTCGACCGTGCGTGTGAAAAACGGTACGCTTGCTTTGCTGCCGGTAGTTTCCAAGGCAAGTCTGCCAAAAGAAAAAATATTGGCTTGTGCGGAAGTTTTGCGTAGGGTGACTGTTGAAGCTCCGGTAGCTGAAGGGCAAGTAATTTGTTCAAATATTCTTGGGCTGGGTGTTGATATTGTTGCGAGCCGTTCGATGGAAGCGGTTAGTTAAAAATAATAAGTTTTAAAATGGGCTGTCTCAATGAAAAAATTGAGACAGCCCATTTTTTATGATAATAACTTTTGGTGAGAGGCGGTTCATTGCATTTATTAAGCCTATAGTTTATGATAGAGTGAAAAATTAAGAATAGAGGAATCATATGAAAGCAAACGGAAGTTTTGGCCAGGGCGTGATTTTCAGTCTTGGTTCCTATGTAATATGGGGCATATTGCCTATTTACTGGAAAAGCATCCAGGGCGTTGCCACTTTTGAAATATTGGCCAACAGAATCATCTGGTCTGTGGTGTTTGTCGGTATTTTGCTGAAGCTGACGGGTAGATGGAGCGTTTTTATTGAGGAAACCAAGGGCATCATCGCCAATCGCAATAAACTAGCAGCACTTATGGCAGCGGGACTGACAATCCTTGTTAATTGGGGTATCTTCATTTGGGCGGTCGCCGAAGGTCATATCATAGAAACAAGTATGGGTTATTACATCAATCCGCTCGTCAGCGTTTTGATGGGCGTTTTTTATCTGCATGAAAAGCTGGATAATGCAATCAAGGCAGCTGTTTTATTAGCGGCCATCGGCGTAGTCAGTATGATTTGGAGCGTTGGCGTATTCCCATGGATTTCTATCAGTCTTGCTTTAAGTTTTGCGTTTTATGGCTTGATTAAGAAAACCCTGGTGGTGGAAACCATGACGAGCATTATTCTGGAGACTTTTGTTGTGTCGCCTTTTGCTATCGCTTATCTTTATTATCTTGCAGACGTGGGGAATGCGGCCTGGCAGCATAGTGATGCGGTGACGCTGCTACTCTTGGCTGGTGCCGGCGTGGTGACCGCGACACCGTTGATTTTATTTACCGCGGGAGCTAAACTGCTGCCGTTAAGCGTTGTCGGTTTCTTGCAGTATGTTTCTCCTACTATTACTTTATTGCTCGGAATTTTTGTCTATGACGAGAAATTTACCTTCAATCATTTGCTGTCTTTTGGCTGGATTTGGCTTGGATTAATAGTCTTTTCTTTCGCTCAATTTCGCAGGCGCTGACCCAATATATTGTGTTCGGTGGAAAAAGTGGATAATATCAACAAAGTTATCCACAGGGTGTTGATAAAAATGGGAAAAGATGGATATGAAAATAGAAATATTAAAGATTTTGACGAAAAATATGGGAAATAATGTGGAAACATTCAAAGATATCCACAAAAAACAGTTGATAACTTGTTAATAACGGTTGATAACTATTTTACAAATTTACGGCAGACTACAATATATAGTAAAAGTTAATAGATTTTGTCAGCGGATAACTTATTTTATAGGACTTGCATCAAAGCACACATACGTAGATAATATTTAAGAGAGTATTTTATACGAAAAGTTACATAAATGGAGGATAAGTTTTATGGCAATTAAACAGGTTGGAGCAATAAAAGCAATGGAAGCAGCAGCAGAGGGAAAGGTTATAGTGCCTTCACTCAGTGAAATCAATGGTGGCTGGTTGGCCATGGTCGAAACCACGAATGGCAGAAAATTGGTCTGCGCAGCGACGAAGGAGTGCCAGGTAGTTTCCATGTTTAAGGCTGAAAGCGAAAGCATGGAGAATGGTATTAGTATAAAAATCATGGGACTTAATTCGAATAATGCGGCCGCGTTAAGGCGTCTTGTTAAATGGGCAGGCCCAACAGCCTGTGGAACCAAAGGAATGAGCATTGGTTTCAGCGATTGGCTGGGTAATGCCGAGGAGTACCTGACACCGTTTTTTAGCAAAAAACAAATCAAACCCGTTTTCGTAGAATACACGGCTTCTGACAGCACTGTACTGCAGCGCAATTTTCTCGAAGCAATTGACGCGGCTACCTGGGCTGTTTTTGCAACAGGCTACAAGGAAGGGTATGCTGCCAGTGCAACACGCCTGACTAAGGAAGAGGATATTGTCAAAGTATTGCTTTATGGTTACAGCATGATAGGTCTTGATTTTTCTGATAAAATCAACCTCGAGATTGATGGTTTGACGGACCTTGCGGTAGAAGAGCGGTATCTCGAATTGTCTCAGGAATTCAGAGATGCGGTTGAAGGGTCATACCTCGCCGCTCCGGTGAAAGTTGGCAATGAAACACTTTGTTATACGCCTGCGGTCTTAAGACGGATTATTTTGCAATATGGCGAAGTTATTATGCATGCGCAGTCCATGTATAATTCTTATTTGAAAAACACACCATGGGATATCGATTTTGAGCTTTACCTGTCCAAAGAAGGAAAAAACATTACGCCGGAAGAACATTACCTTGTTGGCCACGAACTTACACGCAACAAAGTGAAATTGACCGGGATCGGATTGGATGCTGTTATTGAAAAAAGGGCTTTGCAGGAGGATATCCGTATTCATGCTGCTATCGCAGAAGCATGTAATTATCGTTTAAGTATTGCCAATGCAGATCTTATGGCCGCGAATTTTAATGATGTTGCCAAAGTATTGAAAACCAGGGTTTATTTTAAATTTGAAAATATTTTGTGGCTCAGCGCTTTGCAGTGCGTTGCAGACAAAGAGCCGGCACTACTGGCGGAAATGGCAGCATTGGCAGGTATAAGTCAGGTCGAGGCTGCGGAATTGGTGCCGGAGAAGGAACAGGGTAAAGCATACGCCGGCCTTTACGGCAAGTTTTTGTCGCCTGCCAGTGGCAATTTCACTGCTAAAATTCAAGAGGTTTTGGCAGCAAATACGGACATCTATTGCAAAAATATTACAGTAATGGTTGAAAAATATTTAAAAAATTGTTAAATATTGCAAAAGTGTTACTTGTTTAACAAATATTTCTCTTCGAAATTAATTGACAAACAATAGAATAAATAGGATAATATTTCTAACTTCATAAGTTTATTTAAAGGTTATGATTGGGAAGAAAGTCAGGATGCAAAGTCGCAGAGAGCCGATGGTTGGTGGGAATCGGTACGGAGCCCTGGTCGAGTAAATCACCCATGAACTCGTCAGCGAAAGGAAAGCCAAGTAGCATGATGCGCAGCAGGCACGTTAAGTCTGAGCCGGTTGATGGACTGGTGCGAAAAGTAATAAATTAGGGTGGTACCGCGTATTTTACGCCCCTGCTTCGGCAGGGGCGTTTTTATTTTTTCTGTCCATCACAAAACAAAATTCGAGGAGGCTATTACAATGTCGGATACTTTAGTAGTAAAAGCAAAAAATGAAGAGACCTTGTTGCCGAGGGTTCTGCGAGTGTTGGCACAGCAGGGATTAGGCGTAAAGAATTTGTGCATGAGTACTTCGAAGGATGCTAAAGAACTAGAATTACGCATTACTTTATTTACGGCGTGCGCTGAACAAGCTGTAAAGGTTTTAACCAAACAAGTCGCCATTGTGGCGGTATCCCTCGGTTATTCCGTACACAAGAAAGCTATTTGACAAAATAGAGAAGGGAAATAAGAAAAATGAAGCTATCAGGAGCGCAGGCAATCGTTAAAGTTTTGTTAGAGCAGGGGGTTGATACGGTTTTTGGTTATCCTGGAGGTCAGGTCATACCCTTATATAATGCTTTGTACGATGCGCCTTTACATAATGTGTTGACAGTGCACGAACAAGGTGCAATTCACGCTGCTGACGGTTATGCTCGTGCCAGCGGCCGTACAGGAGTTTGCATTGCTACTTCGGGACCGGGAGCAACTAACATAGTTACCGGCCTGGCCACGGCTTATCTCGACTCTGTGCCACTGGTAGCGATAACCGGACAGGTACAGGTTCAGAATTTAGGTCGCGATTCATTTCAGGAAATAGATATTGTTGGTGTGACAATTCCTATTACTAAATATAATGTCTTGGTACGCAGACCGGAAGATTTGCTGCCTACTTTGAGGCAGGCTTTTCGGCTTGCGCAAGAAGGCAGGCCGGGACCGGTCTTGGTCGATATACCAAGTAGTATTCAAAGCGGCGAAGTAGAATGGCTGGAGCCGGAAGAAGAGCTCGAAGAGGACCGGAAGCCGGCAAATATTGAAGAAGTGCTAAAAGCGGCGGCAGTAACTATTAACAACGCTGAAAGGCCGGTATTGCTTGTGGGCGGGGGTGCCATTCACAGTGCAGCAGAAAAAGAAGTGATGGCCTTTGCCAGAAAGACAGGCATGCCGGTTGTCAGTACGTTGATGGGGCTTGGTGTTTTTCCGGGCAGTGATGAGCAATCACTTGGTTTGACAGGGATGCATGGGCATATAGCCTCTAATATGGCTGTTGCTAATGCTGATGTGCTCGTGGTAGCAGGCAGCCGTTTTAACGAACGTGTTACCGGCGACCGCAATCGCTATGTCTCGAAAAAGACTATTATCCAGCTTGATATAGACCCATCAGAGGTTGATAAGAATGTAATGACGGCGTTGCCGTTAGTGGGAAATCTCAAGGATACGCTGACTTTATTAACTCCCAAAGTGAATAAACTTGCGATAAAGCCCTGGTGGGAATCCATCAAGGCTTGGGAAGAAACAGAAGACAAGTCGACAAAGAAGGGCGACAAACTAACCGCACCATGGCTGATGACAGAGCTTAACCGTAACTACCAGGGTACTGATACTATCTTTGTTACTGACGTAGGACAGAATCAGATGTGGGCTGCCCAGCATCTGCTGATTGATGAGCCCAGACACCATTTGACTTCCGGCGGCTGCGGTACAATGGGCTATGGCTTGCCGGCAGCCCTGGGAGCAAAGCTGGCGAGGAAAGAGGCCAAGGTAGTGCATATTGCCGGCGATGGCGGCTTCAAGATGACAGGTATAGAACTTTATACAGCTGTCAATGAGGGTTTGCCGCTGATCAGCATTGTGATTAATAATTGTTGCTTGGGCATGGTCAGACAATGGCAGGAAATCTTCTATGACAAGCGTTATTCCTCGACTATACTCACACCGTTTGATTTTGTTGCTTTTGCTCGTTCCTGTGGTGCTGACGGTATGACTGCGAAAACATGTGAAGAATTCAAAGCTGCTCTCGCGCAGGCTAAAGAGGCCAAGAAACCTTTTGTGATTGAAGCAGTAATTGACCAGGGCGATCTGGTTATTCCGATGGTGGCGCCTGGCGCTGTTATACATGATTTTGTCGATCCGGGACAAAAATAAATTTCTATAAAATAGTTTTTGAGTGACAAGCACAGCGGCTTTTTTATCTATTGCTTGCAATCAGATGAAACTAATGATACAATTACTAGGCTGTATATATTAATTTATATACTTCTTCTGCTCCCATTGAGGAGCCAAAGTCCAAAGGAGGAGGTGATTTCGTGAAAGCATACGAAGTCATGTACATCGTTAAACCGGTTGAAGAAGAGACTTTTGAAGCACTTGTGACAAAATTCGATACTTTGATTGCTGCAAACGGTGGAACTGTAGAAAAAACTGACCGGTGGGGTAAAAAACGCCTAGCCTATGAAATCAATGATTTTGTAGAAGGTATTTATGTCCTCGTAACGTTCAACGCAGAACCAAAAGCTGTTAAAGAACTTGACCGTGTCATGAAGATTACCGATGATATTCTACGCCACATGATTATTAGAAAAGGCGAATAAGCCAAGGAGGTAACTATATTATGAATAAAGTTATACTCATGGGCCGTCTAACACGTGACCCGGAAGTACGTTATACGCAAAGCGGTAAGGTAGTTTGCCAGTTCACTTTAGCGGTAGATCGTTTTACTACTAATCAAGAAGGACAAAGAGAAGCTGATTTCGTTCCTATCGTAGTATGGGGAAAAGTTGGCGAATTATGCGGGAATAGTCTGACAAAGGGACAAAGAGCACTTGTTGATGGCAGATTGCAGATACGCAGCTATGAAGCGAAAGATGGCAGCGGCAAACGGTGGGTAACGGAAG
The DNA here is from genome assembly GCA_051653445.1 of Acidaminococcaceae bacterium. GTDB lineage: Bacteria > Bacillota > Negativicutes > Acidaminococcales > Acidaminococcaceae > RZYP01. Next base: position 52,199 of record JBOFWD010000154.1, read on the forward strand.
TTATCGCCGGCAGCGTCCAATTTATCGATCGTAAAGCAGGCGGTGCAGGAGCTCATGAACAAAGCGCTTCCAAAGGCGAGATGGAATCTTTCGGATCGCCGGTAGCTTTTGATGAAGAAATCCCATTCTAAAAAATGGAGGTTATGCGAATGAAACGCGAAAGAGGCAGAAAACCCAGAAGAAAAGTATGTAGCTTCTGTGTTGATAAAGTTGAAGATATCGATTATAAGGATATTGCAAAGTTGCGTCGTTACGTTACTGAACGCGGCAAGATTTTACCGCGTCGTATTTCCGGTAACTGCGCAAAACATCAGAGACAACTTACTGTTGCAATTAAACGTGCGCGCAATATAGCGTTATTGCCGTTTACTTGTGAATAAGAATATTGTTTGAAGATGCAATTGAGGCACCTCGGCATTTGCTGGGGTGCCTTTTATTTTTGCAGGTCTGGTTCTTTTCATTTAAGGTAAATGAGTGTACAATAGATTTGTGTATCCTTTTGGGGTTGTTGTTAATATGTTTTTTTGAGGAGGAAATTTAGTGGCACATAAAACTTCAGCAATGGTTGAAGCAGGTATTCTTGCAGCAATAGCGATTGTTTTTGCTTTAATAAGTACATATGTACCGGTTTTGGGAATGTTAGTTAATTTCATCTGGTGTTTGCCGATTATATTATGCGGCATGCGCAATGGTTTGCGTTGGAGTATTATGACTCTGGTAGTTTCCGGTGCCGTTATATCTATACTGATCAGTCCGATTAATGCCTTGCTGTTAGTTGCTGTTTTTGGGCCGTTAGGCCTCGTGCTTGGCGAATGTATGAAACGCAGGCTGCCGCCTGTCAAGCTGATGGCTATAAGCTCTGTTGCCGCATTTGTTTCCTTGATGGTCAGTGTAGGCATTACTTTTGCTTTCCTCGGTTCAGATCCGATTTCTATGTTTTTTGGTATGTTTGATGAAGCTTTGACTGACATAATAGCAATATATAAACAACAAGGTCTGTCTGAGGAACAAATACAAGCTGCAACAACATCTGCAAAGGATTCCTTCAAGCTTATCAAGTTGGTGTTGCCGGCATCTTTTGTCATCAGTGCACCAATATTAGCTTTTATTAATTACTGGGCAGCAAAAAGCATTTTGAACAAACTTGGAGAGCGTTTTGAAGCCTTTCCCCCTTTTACGAGTCTTTCTTTGCCGCGTTGGCTGGCTGTTCCTTATATAATATCATTGGTGCTGGTGTTTACTTTTGATGGACAGCAGGCAGGCATGCCCTATCTTCTGGGTGTTAACCTGCAGATGCTTTGCAGCTTTATTCTGGTCATGCAAGGTCTGGCTGTTGTCTTCTGGTATATCAAAGACAAGAATTTGCCGAAATGGTGGGGCAAAGTTGCTGTTGCACTAATCTTTATCAGCCAGTTTGTTTCGCAATATGTTGTCTTTATTGGCATTTTTGATTTATTTATGGATTTCCGTAAAATACGCAAAGGTTAACTAAAGTAAGCAGATTGAGATGGGGCGTTAGTAGCTATGTTTAATAAAAACTGGAGTTTTTGGGGCGACAATAAAGTTTTCATGCTGATTATCGGCCTTTTGGTCGTCATTGTCGGTATTTATGAACGTTTATTTTTACCGCTTGGCATAGTAATTCTATTGGGTGTCTATTTTTTCAGCAAGAAACTTTATGAGGCCAAAGAAGCATGGTTCAACCGTTATCTTGATACCGTTGTACGTAATATTGAAAGAGTTAATAATTATGCTGTTCAGCAGCTGCCAATCGGCATTGCGGTTTTTGAAAATGACGGTAAGCTGCAATGGAAGAATGAGATATTTCAGACATGGGTGGTAGGTAAGGCTGTCGATGGCGCTTATCTGAAAGACATTTTGCCGCCGCCTGATAATAATTTCGAAACGCTAAGCATTCGGGATGCTGAGAAACAAATAAAAATCAATGATCGTTTTTTTCAAATGACGGTAAGACGCATTATCACACAGGAAAATGGTGACAGTTTTACCGGACTTGCGCTTTATTTGACGGATATCACTGACAAAGAACGCCAAAAAAAGAAATTTGATGACGAGCGTATCTGTGTTGCTAATTTACAGTTTGATAATTACAGCGATGTTATGAAAGGCTTGAGTGAAAGCACCAGAGCCAGCGTAATCGTTGAAGTCAACAGGATTATCAGTAATTGGGCAGAAGAGATGAATGGACTCTTCATAAGATATGATGAAGATTTGTATTCAGTGGGGTTTAATAAGGCGGCTTTGCAGGAATGTATCAAGCACAAGTTTGACATTCTTGATAAGGTCAGGGAAATAAAAGTCGGCAACAAGCTTCCGCCGACGATCAGTGTCAGTGTGGCTTGTGAGGAAAAGAACTTATTGATGCTTGGACAAAAAGCTCAGAGTGGTCTTGACCTGGCTTTGGGCCGCGGCGGTGACCAGGCAGTGGTCTCTATCGCCGGTGAAATGCAGTTTTTTGGCGGCAAAAATATTGTGCAGGCTAAAAGCACGCGTGTGCGTGCCCGTATAGTTGCCCAGGCAGTGCATGAATTAATGCTCAGCGCAGATAAAATCTTTGTCATGGGTCATGTGAATGAGGATTATGATTCTCTTGGTGCTGCTATCGGCGTTGCCAAAATGGCTTTTTCGCTGTCAAAAGAAGCGTATATAGTTACAAGCGGTCAAGGCTATTCTCAGGAAAAGATCAAGGAAATGGCGGCAGAAAGAGATGCCGTATATAGCTCGATTATTGTTGACGGGGCCAATGCTTTAACGCAGGCAACACCGAAGAGTTTGCTGGTTTTGGTTGATCATCATCGTGCGATGCTTTCAGCTTCGCAGGAAGTGTTGAATACGATTCCGAAAAAAGTCATTATCGACCACCATCGCCGGGCAGAAGATTTGATTAAAAATGTAGTTTTGCTTTATCTTGAGCCGTTGTCTTCCTCGACCAGTGAATTGGTTACGGAATTGATTACTTATTTTGATGACCGTTTGGAACTCAATGAATCTGAGGCATCCGCTTTGTATGCAGGTATAGTTGTTGATACTAAGAACTTTGCGGTACAAACGGGTGAACGAACCTTTGATGCGGCAGCTTATCTGCGACGCCATGGAGCTGATCCGTCTCTGGTTCATAAACTTTTTCGTGACGAGATGGCAACTGTTGTGCAGAGAGCAAAATTGGTTGCCGCTGCCAGAACGCCAATAGCAGGATTAGCTGTTTCAATCTATAAAAACGCACCCAGTGCTGACAATACTTCTGTTATTTTGGCACAGGCAGCTGATGAGCTTGTTACAATGAGTGAAGTAAAGGTCAGTGTCGTTATGGCGGAAACCGAAAATGAGCTTTTGGTCAGTGCCCGTAGTGATGGTTCCGTCAATGTACAGACTATTATGGAAGAACTAGGCGGCGGAGGACACCAGACAGTGGCCGGCGTGCAGCTAAAGGGTGTGCAAGCGGAGGAAGTTGAGCCGCAGATCATTGAACTGACCAGAAAACAGATGGAGGAGAGAGAAACCAATGAAAGTAATATTACTGCAAGATATTAAGTCTGTGGGTAAAAAAGGTGATATAGTAGAAGCTTCGGACGGTTATGCCCGGAATTACCTGCTGCCGAAAAAATTGGCGAAAGAAGCTAGTTCCGCCAATGTAAATCAAGCTAAAAAAGATCAGGAAACAGCTGCCCATCGTGCAGCACAGAAAAAAGATGAAGCCATTGTTTTGGCCTCGCAGATTGAAAAAGTAACAGTCAAATTGAAGGTGCGCGTTGGCGAAAATGGTAAAATGTTCGGTTCCGTTGCGTCTAAAGATGTTGCTGAGGCTTTAATCAAACAAACAGGATTAGAAGGCATTGACCGGCGCAAAATAGAACTGAAAACCGCAGTCAAGGGTCTGGGAGTTTATACCGCAGCAGCAAAATTACATCCGGAAATTGCTGCGGAATTTAAGGTAGAAATTGAGGCTGAGTAAAGATGATTGACCGCGTGCCACCACAAAACATCGAAGCTGAACAGGCAGTTTTGGGCGCAATGATGATTGACAAAGAAGCAATTTCCAAAGCTACGGAAATTTTGCGGGAAAATGATTTTTATCGCCAGGACCACAGGGCTGTTTATCAGGTAATTGTTGAGTTGTTCAGCAAGAACCAGGCTGTCGACATGGTAACTGTTACCGAAGCTTTGAAACGCGAGAGCAAACTTGAAGACGTCGGTGGTATTCAGTTTATTACTTATTTGGCTAATGCTGTTCCAACAGCAGCCAATATAACCTATCATGCCAGAATAGTTGAAGAAAAATCCCTGTTAAGACAACTTATCAGTGTATCGACGCAGATTGCCGGCTCTGGTTATGAAGGGGCAGAGGATGTAAATACACTGCTTGATAATGCAGAACGCATGATTCTCGGTGTTTCCGAGAGAAAAATAAGTCGTGATTTTGCACCCATCAAAGAAGTAGTAATGAGTGCGGTCGATCGTATCGACGAATTATATAATAAAAAAGGCGGCATTACGGGTATTGCGACCGGCTTCATTGATTTTGATCATTTGACAAGCGGTTTGCAGCCCTCTGACTTAATTTTGATTGCTGCTCGCCCGAGTATGGGTAAAACAGCATTAGTGCTGAATATGGCCCAAAATATCGCAATTCGCGAAAAGAAAGCGGTTGCTTTTTTCTCTTTGGAAATGAGCAAGGAACAATTAGTGCAGCGTATGCTTTGTTCAGAAGCCAGCATTGATTCATCTCGTTTGCGTATTGGTGAGCTGGAAGATAATGATTGGGAAAAATTGATCTGGGCAGCTGATAGTTTGAGCCAGGCGGAGATTTTTATTGATGATACGCCAGGTATCACTGTCATGGAGATGCGTGCCAAAGCACGAAGATTGAAAGTGGAACATAATTTGCAGCTGATCGTCATCGACTACCTGCAGTTGATGCAGGGGTCCGGTAAGAAGAGCGGTGAAAACCGACAGCAGGAATTATCCGATATCTCGCGTTCCCTGAAGGCTTTAGCCAGAGAACTGAATGTGCCGGTTATCGCACTGTCGCAGCTCAGCCGCAGCGTGGAAAGCCGGCAGGTTAAGAGACCGATGCTCAGCGACTTGCGCGAATCAGGCGCCCTGGAGCAGGATGCCGATCTTGTTGCTTTCTTGTATCGTGAAGATTATTATGATAAAGAAACGGAGAATAAGAACATTACAGAATTAATTATTGCCAAACACCGTAATGGTCCGGTTGATACTGTCAAATTATTCTTCCATAAACAATTTACGCGTTTTGCCAACCTGGCTAAAGGTGTTGATTAAACAAAAACCGCTTGAGATCTTGTTCTCAAGCGGTTTTTGCTTTAGTCTTACAGAAAAAATTGCCGAATAATTTTAAAAACAATAGGATAATTGTTCGAAACTATTGCGTCCAAGTGGCTAAAATGCTAAAATATCTTTGGTGCCGTCTGTACTTTTGTCTATTTTTGTTTTCGGACTGCAAATTAATAAGTATTTAATGGATAAAACACTAATAGGAGGAACTATTGTGATTAAACGTTACACCAGCCCAGAGATGGGTGCTATCTGGACGGAAGAAAATGAATTCCGAACAATGTTGAAAGTGGAAATCCTGGCTTGCGAAGCAATGAACAAACTGGGTGCTGTTCCTGATGATGCATTAAAGGATATTCAGACAAAATCAGACTTTCGTTTGGAGAGAATTCATGAAATAGAGGCTGTTACCAACCATGACATTATTTCTTTTGTTACTGCCGTGGGTGAATACGTAGGTGATGCTTCCAAATATATTCATAAAGGTCTTACTTCCAGTGACGTTAAAGACACGGCACTTGGCGTTATGATGAAACAAGCAGCTGACATTTTGCTTGAGTTGTTGAAAAAATTTCATGCTGTGCTGCGGCGCCGCGCGGCTGAACACAAATATACAGTCATGATCGGCCGGACTCATGGCATTCATGCGGAACCGATGACTCTTGGCTTGAAATTTGCGCTGTGGATGGATGAAACAGAACGCAATATCAGAAGATTGGAAGAAGCTCGTGAAACTGTAGCTGTTGGCAAGCTTTCCGGTGCTGTCGGCACATATTCCAATATTGATCCTTTTGTAGAAGAATATGTCTGCGAAAAATTAGAAATAAAACCGGTGAAATTAGCTACCCAAGTTGTACAACGTGACAGACATGCTTATTTCCTGTCGACACTAGCAATCATCGGCTGCTCTTTGGATAAAATGGCGACCGAGATCCGCAACCTGCAGCGTACAGATATTCGTGAAGTTGAGGAATATTTTGCGCCTGGCCAAAAAGGTTCTTCTGCCATGCCGCACAAACGTAATCCGATTACCTGCGAAAAAGTTTCAGGTTTGGCACGTTTATTACGTGGCAACGCTTTAGCTGCGATGGAAAATGTAGCTCTTTGGCATGAACGCGATATTTCTCATTCTTCCGTAGAACGTGTGATTCTGCCTGACAGTACGATTGCGCTTGACCACATGCTGCGTAAGTTTACCAATATCATTGATAAATTGCTTGTTTATCCTGATGCTATGATCGCTAACATGAATAAAACCGGCGGTTTGATTTTCAGCCAGAACCTTTTGACTGCGCTTGTCGGCAAAGGTGTGTTGCGTGAAGATGCTTACAAATGGGTACAGCGTAACGCAATGGCTCGTTGGCTTGAAGGTGCTGATTTCAAAACCAATGTTTCAATGGATGAAGATATTAAAAATCATCTTGCGGTGGAAGAAATCGAAGCCTGTTTTGACCCCAAACCTATGCTTAAAAATATTGATTTAATAATGGCCAGATTTGGTCTCTAAGGAGGAACTCTTATGCCATCAGTAGTAGTAATCGGCTCGCAATGGGGCGATGAAGGTAAAGGTAAGATTGTTGATTATTTGGCTGAAAAAGCCGAGGTCGTCGTACGTTATTCAGGTGGTTCCAATGCTGGTCATACTGTTGTTGTTGATAATGTCGCCTATAAACTTCGTTTACTGCCTTCCGGTATTCTTTACCCTGGTAAAACTTGTTTCTTGGGTAATGGTGTTGTCATCAATCCAAGTGTTGTTTTAAAAGAAATTCATGACATAAAAGCACAAGGCGTTGATATCAGCCGCATGCTGATTTCTGATCGCGCTCATGTTGTATTGCCTTATCATGCGCGTCTTGACGAACTGCAGGAGGATGCTCTCGGAAGCAATAAGATCGGTACTACCAAAGGTGGTATTGGACCTTGCTATATGGACAAAGTAGCGCGCACAGGCATCCGTATGTGTGATTTTATTGACCCGGAAGTTTTTGCTGAAAAATTAAAAATTCAATTAGCGGCTAAAAATGCTATTATCACTAAAATTTATGGCGGCGAGCCGTTTGATTATGATGAAATGCTTAAAGAATACCTCGCTTACGCTGATGAATTACGTCCATATGTAACTGATACAGGTGCTGCTCTTGATGAAGTATTCCAAAGCGGCAAATCTGTTTTGTTTGAAGGAGCACAAGCGACTTTCCTCGATATCGACCACGGTACATATCCTTATGTAACAAGTTCTAATCCTACTGCCGGTAATGCTACAACAGGCAGCGGTATTGGACCTCGTGCTATTGATCATGTGATTGGCGTTGTAAAAGCTTATACAACGCGTGTTGGAGAAGGCCCTTTTGTTACTGAGTTGCTTGATACTGATGGCCCGGGCACTAAATTGCGTGAAACAGGTCATGAATATGGTACCGTTACAGGCCGTGCACGCCGCTGCGGTTGGCTTGATGCCGTTATCGTAAGAACTGCCGCAAGATTGAACAGTTTGGATTATTTAGCTATCACACGGCTTGATATCCTTGACAGCATGCCAAAAATAAAAATGTGTGTTGGCTACAAATATGAAGGACAGGAAATAAAACACATTCCTGCCAGCCTGAAGGTTTTGGCTCAGGTTGAGCCGGTTTATGAAGAATTTGATGGCTGGATGACAGACATCTCGGGCATTCGTAAATATGAGGATTTGCCTGTTAATGCCCGTAAGTATCTGGAGCGCCTCAGTGAAGTAGCTGGTGTTGAACTTGGTATTGTCTCCGTAGGTGCCGGACGTCAACAAACTATCGTTTTGAAAGAGTTACTGTAACCCCCTTTTGATATTTAGTTCGCGGGGATGATTTTTGTAATATTTTAAGATATTCGGGGGTTTGTTCAAAAATAGCTTGACAAACCCTTTGAATATCAGTAAACTGATAATGTTGTTTCTGAGAAACAACTGTTGTGATCCACTAGCTCAGTCGGTAGAGCACCTGACTTTTAATCAGGGTGTCCCGCGTTCGAGTCGCGGGTGGATCACCATTTTTTTGTATATTTTGGCATTGCATATGTCAAGGGCGAGATAGTGGAAATATAATAATGGCAAAATAAATAGATGAACAGCAAAGAAGCTACAGGCATATATTCCTGCAGCTATTTTTTTTGCCGATTTTTCATAGTTGGCTTTATTTTTGGCTTTGAAAAGAAGGCTTTTGTTTTTGTAAACAAAAAAGGAATATTTAATAAGAAATCAGAGAGACCGCGTTTTTTGAATCAGAAACATATAAAAAGCAGGAAAATTGCGAAAATTATAGAATTTTATTACAATAATATGTATCTATATATGCTTTAGAGCAGAAATTTAGCGTGAGGGGATGTGTTTGCATTGAAACTGAAACATTTTATTAGTTTATGCCTTGGGTTTGCTTTTTCTTTCTTTATTATTTTTTCACCGCTGGCTTCTGCAGAGCAAGTTAAGTTCAAAGAGGGTGGATGCAGTTTTAGTCTGCCTGTGTACGAGCCTTATGAAAAATTCGAAGCAAGTTGGGATGGACCATGTATAAGCGGGTTGGCAGATGGTGAAGGTTTTGTAAAATATACTATTGAGTATAAAGACAAAACAAAATATGAAGCTGAAGGCAGGATGACAATGCAAAAAGGCATTGCCAACGGCAAAGCCTCTTTGAAGTATACCAGCGGCGATAAATTTGAGCTCAATTTTGTTAATGGTGAACCGCAAAGCGGAACCATAATACGCGCTGACGGCAGAAAATACGAGGGGGAACTTTACCACAACTATGCGCATGGCAAGGGCCTTTTTATAAGAGCTGACGGATCAAGCTATGACGGTTATTTCAAGATGAATAATCAGCATGGGTATGGTATTGAACGTGATAAAAGTGGGAATATCATTTATCAGGGTGAGTGGCTTAATGGCTTCCGCGCAGATGATCCAGCCGCTAATCGCAAACTCGAAGGATTTTTAGCCATGCCTTGGAAAACAGAACGTAAGGTTGCTGAGGAAACTCTTAACAAGCGGCCGGGAACAGAATATATAAACATGGCCTTTTTGGGTAAATTTTATGGCTATGGTGACAAACTGCCCAGCCCACAAAAAGGTAGGTACTATAGTGTTACAGGTAAGTTCAATAATGAAACCGCTGAAATAACGGTTTGGTTCTATGAAGACCAGCTGGCGGGAGGTCGTGCAAGCTTCTTTAATACGGAGCAGGAAATTATTGGTAAGTTTGAAGAAACTAAGAAAAACCTGATTGCGAAATATGGCAACCCTAGCAGTGTGGAAGGAACAGCAGCAGGTTCCTTGAGCAGATGGTTTTTTAATGACTACAATTCTATTACTTTGTATATTCGTAAGCTTGGCTATGAAAACAACTCGGCACTGCCGGCAGAAAAGAAAAAACCTTTCAATCTGACTATTGAGTATTTGAATTATGAACTCATGCAAAAAATCAATCCTGCACCAGCGGCAGCAACTAGCAGTGATTTTTAATCCATAGGAAATGTAAAGAGCCCTTCCGTGTTTTTGGAAGGGCTCTTTAATGCAATTTTTATTTATTAGCCTTTATTATTGGGGCAGCTGCCGTTGTGTTGACCTTGCATCATGTTTTTATGCATTCCGTTTTTAGGACCGAAGTGTTTGCCGTCTTTCATATTTTGCAGCATTTGATCGGCTTGTTCCTGGGTTATTTTACCGTCGGCAACGGCTTTAGCTAGGTGGTCTTTAGCTAATTCAAGATGTTTGGCCATGAATTGGTCGTAAACACCGGCATCCTTGGCTATTTCATGCATGGGTTTATGATTGTTGTGTGCTTCTTCTTTGATGCTTTCTACATCGCGGCCGGTAAGGTCAGCCAAGATTTTAGCACCTTGCTCACGCATTATGCCGTGACCTTCATGCATACCTTTGTCAGTACAAGATTGTTTGTGGCCGTCAGGCCCCATATGTTGAGCGGCAGAGCCTTTGTGCATTTGGCCCTGACCTGTACAGACACCAGTGCCAGGTCCTTGATGCTGATGCTTGTTATGTTCTGGGTAATTAGAGGCGCCGGCATCGCCTGCGTTCTTTTCTTGCATTGCCTGTTGAACTAAATTGCGCATTTTGTGAGGGTTTTGCTCATAGTCGCTTGTATCGCCGGAAGTTGCTGCAAAAACAGTTGAAGCACCGAGAGCGGCAACTAAGGTGCCTATAAGCAGAGCTGATTTCATTTTTTTCATATAAATCTCTCCTTTATTTTTTACTTATTAGTTTTTGGATTAGCTGTTTGTTTAGCTTTGAGTTCAGTATAGATCTGAATTATGACAAAATAATGTTTTTTTTCGACAAAAAATTTGCTGTTTTTGGGTAAAACAGCCATAAAAAAAACATAAAACCCAGTATAATTAAAGGAAAGAAAGGCGGTGGTCGGAGTGGGCAAAATTTTGATTGTTGATGATAACGAACAAATTACCTCTATCCTGTCTAACTATGCTAAAAAAGAGGGTTTCGAACCTCTAATAGCTTTAGACGGCGATGATGCTATAGCAAAATTTAATCAGCATAATGCGGAAATAAAAATAATATTATTGGATGTTATGATGCCGAAAAAAGACGGGTTTGAAGTATGCAGGGAGATAAGACAAACTTCCATGGTGCCGATTATCATGGTCACTGCTCGCGGTGAAGATTTTGAGAAAATAATGGGTTTGGATATTGGTGCCGACGATTATATCGTAAAACCTTTTTCCGCAGGCGAAGTAATGGCGAGAATAAGGGCTACTCTCAGAAGGATGCAGATGGAAAAGCAGGCTAAGAACAGCTTTGCCATTGATAATCTGATGATTGATCTGGATG
>JBOFWD010000155.1:0-1375 GCA_051653445.1 Acidaminococcaceae bacterium
AGCTTGCTTGGATGTACTGTCATACATCTTTTCTTTTCCCTCAAACAAAGCTCCTTGGCTTCCTTGCTGTTGCCCTCCCCCTCCGCCGCCAAAAACAGCTACTTCCAAGATTCTGTCATCATTTTTATTTAATGCAAACAATCCTGTTGTGGCAAGCAAAATAATAAGAAAAGCATGAAATAATAATGAACCCGCAAAACTGCATTGCCATCTTTTTTTTGAACTGACATGCATCATTTACCAGCTCCTGCGTCAGTCGCCAATCCAAATCTATTTACTCCGACACCTTTTAAAGTGTCCAAAACAGAAATCACCTGACCATAATCAGCATCTTTATCGGCGCGTATGACTATAGCAAAATCACGATTTGTCTTTTGTTCCATTACGGCTTGCATTGCCAAACTCTTGATATCAGTCTTCTTGTCGCCAAGCCATAGAGTACCATCTTTCTTTATTGAAACGGCGAAAGTAGTTTTTGCGTCCACGGCAGAATTATTCGCCACAGGCAATTGCATAGGAATTGTTTTTAAATCAACCATATACATCGTGCTTATCATAAAAAAAACCAATAAAAAAAACATTATGTCAATCATCGGTATTATCATTAAATCAGGCGTTCTTAATTGCCTGCTGTCCCTAAGCTTCATCCCTGCCACCCCGGCTTCCTGCTTCCAATAATGAAGAGAAACATTGTTCCATATTCGTTATAGCATTATCAAGGCGTTGTGCAAAATATGAATGAGCTGCTAGTGCGATAATTGCAACGCATAAACCGAAAGCCGTAGCTATAAGCGCCTCCCCTATGCCGCCAGTAATCGCCATTGGCTGACCTGATTTTAAATTGAATATACTAAAAGAGTTAATCATTCCTACAATGGTTCCCAAAAGCCCAAGCAGCGGGGACATGGTTACTATTACACCCAAATAACTTACCCTGTTGCGAAGTTTAGCTATTACCAACCCAGCCTGTGCTTCCATAAAATTAAATTTTCTTGTATTGTCTCCCGACAATTTCATTGTATCAAATAAAATACGTGCGCATTCTCCCTTGCTATTTTCTGCTAAATTCATCGCCTCGGCAAACTTATTTTCAAACATTAATGCACAGTATTCTTCAGCAAAAAAACTGCCGGAATCAGTTTCTTTATAAAATAAAAACCTTTCTATAGCAATTGCTACTACCATTATTGAACAAACCAACAACGGCCACATAACAATACCACCTTTTGCGAAATACTCAGTTACCGTTTTGATAGAATCCATCCTTTTGCCTCCTAATGTTTATGTGATTGATCTGCTTAACTCATTGTATGACCATACAATTATCACAAATTGCTTTAACAAGAGCTTCTTTCCTTGATTCATCATCTTCACG
>JBOFWD010000156.1:0-6809 GCA_051653445.1 Acidaminococcaceae bacterium
ATCATGTATTACACGTACCTGTCCTGAGGTCGGCAAAAGCCGTAAGCGCACGGAAAGAGAAAAGACAACATCGCCCACATAAGCAAGAATTACCGGATTAAGTTGTTTAGGCTCCGGCAAAACCAGGCCTTCAGAAGCACAGGCAGCAAGCGCGTGTGCTCTTATCATCTGATACTGTTCAAATTTCACTGACGTTTCCACCGCACTCCCTGCGGAGTATCTTCCAAAATAATACCGGTTGCTGCGAGCTTGTCGCGCAAAGCATCAGCCTGTGCATAATTTTTATTCTGACGGGCTTCCTGACGAAGTCCAATCAGCAGCTCAACCAATGCATTCTCCAAGCCAGCGTCAGAACTCTCCGCGACAGCTGCTTTTTCCAGAACACCGATAATGCTGCACATTTCAGCAAAAACCTTATTCATAATATTAATTAGCTTGCCATCAGGCCTACTATTTGTCGAAACAACATTCTGATAATAAGTATTTATTTCGCGGCCCAGAGCAAACATATGACTTATTGCAAGTGCCGTATTGAAATCATCTCTCATTGCTTCCATAAATTCTGCATGGAACCCGGCAACTTTATTTTGCAGGGCAAGAGTTTCTTCAGTAGGACCAGCACCGGGGATTTGAGCTAAAGCACGCAGGTTTTCCTGTGCGGTTGCCAGCCTGGTTAGACTGCGTTCAGCTTCTTTCAGGCGTTCATCGCTGAAGTCCAGCGGGCTTCTGTAATGAGTTGAAAGAATAAAGAAGCGCAGAGTTTCCGGCTCGAAATGTTCCAGAATATCGATTACGAGGAAGAAATTACCAAGCGATTTCGACATTTTTTCTTCGTTTACGGTAATAAAGCCGTTGTGCAGCCAATATTTGACAAAAGGATGCCTACCTGTGCAGCCTTCTGATTGGGCAATTTCATTTTCATGATGAGGAAAAATCAAATCGCTGCCGCCACCATGGAAATCAAAGTTTTCGCCCAGGTACTTCATGCTCATAACAGAGCACTCGATATGCCAACCCGGCCTGCCTTCTCCCCATGGGCTGGTCCAGGACGGCTCACCTGGTTTAGCTGCCTTCCAAAGCGCGAAATCCATCGGATTTTCCTTGCGTTCATCTACGTCAATGCGTGCGCCTGCCAACATATCATCAAGATTGCGTCCGCTCAATTCTCCGTAATGATCAAATTTTTCAACACGGTAATAGACATCACCATCTACTTCATACGCAAAACCATTCTCGATCAATTTTTCCACCATGGCAATAATTTCAGCCATATGGTCGGAAACGCGCGGATAAATATCGACTCTTCTTACATTCAGCTTATCAATAGCCTCAAAATAAGCGTCTATATAACGACCGCAGATATCACTCCATGCCACACCTTCTTTATTTGCAGCATTGATTATCTTGTCATCAACATCAGTGAAATTCTGTACATGGGTTACTTCGTAGCCTTCATGTTCCAAAAAACGATGAATAACATCCCAGGTAACAAAAGGACGCGCATTGCCGATATGCGGGTGATTATACGGGGTTACGCCGCAAACATAAATGCTGGCTTTGCCGGGTACAATCGGCACAAATTCTTCTTTTTGCTTGGTCAAAGTATTATAAACTTTTATGCTCATCTTGGTTTTCTCCTTTAAGCAAGAGTTACCCCGGCTTTTTCCAAACTGCCTTTAATGCGTTGCAAAGAACGCTCAAGGCCAAGCAAAGGTATGATTTCAGTCAATTCCGGTCCATGCTGGTTGCCGGTAAGTGCCACACGTATCGGCATATAAACGCTCTTGCCGCCCAGTTTGGTCGTTTTCTGTATGGATTTAAATGTAGCTTTGACGCTTGCGGCATCAATTGATTCCAACTGCTCGAATTGCTCAATAAGCATGTTCATGACTGTTGGCACTGTTTCCTCTTTTAACACAGCAGCAGCTTCATCATTTTCAAAAGCAAAATCATCCTGGAAATACATAGCTACAACTTCCGGAATCTGTGCTGCATAAGAAACATGCTCCTTGCTGGTCAGAACTACTTGTTTCAGCCAGGCAAGTTTTTCGCCATTTTCTTCGCCAGTCATAAAACCTGCTTCCATCATCTGTGGTTTTGCGGCTTCAAAAAAGTTCTCGTCATCCATCTGGCGCATATAATGCTGATTAATCCAATTCAATTTATCTAAGTCGAAAACAGCCGGATTCTTGGCAACATGGTCCATGGAAAAAGCCTGCACTAGCTCTTCGGTAGTGAAAATTTCCTGTTCGCTGTTCGGTGCCCACCCCAGCAGAGCAAGGAAGTTAACGATACCTTTAGGACAATAACCAAGTTTTCTATATTGGTCAACAGAAGTAGCGCCATGGCGTTTGCTCATTTTAGTTCGGTCTTTACCCAAAATAAGTGAAATATGACCGAAAACAGGTTTTTCAAAACCTAATGCATCATAAATCAGACATTGACGCGGAGTATTTGATAAATGCTCTTCCGCGCGGATAACATGACTTATGTGCATCAAAGCATCATCAATTACTACTGCATAATTATAAGTAGGAATGCCATCGGACTTAACAATAACGAAATCGCCAATACCATCTGAATCAAAAACAACATCACCACGCACCATGTCATGAATAACAATCTGCTGTCCGGCCGGAACTTTAAAACGAACGGTCGGTTTACGGCCTTCTTTTTCAAAAGCTGTTACCTGTTCAGGGGTAAGATTCCTGCACTTGCCCATATAACGGGGCATTTGGCTCTGAGCAGTCAGTGCCTGTCGTTCGGCTTCCAACTCTTCGTCGGTACAGTAACAATAATAGGCCTTGCCTTCGGCTAAAAGCTGTTCTGTATATTTTCTGTACAAGTCAAGGCGCTCCGTTTGCCGATATGGACCATATTCGCCGCCTGCGTCAACGCCTTCATCCCAATCCATACCAAGCCATTTAAGCGCGGCCTTGATATTTTCTTCTGACTCTCTGCTGGAGCGTTCCAGATCTGTATCTTCAATTCTTAAAATCAATTTTCCACCTGTTTTACGCGCTAAAAGCCAGTTAAACAACGCGGAACGAGCGCCACCGATATGAAACGGTCCGGTAGGACTTGGTGCAAATCTTACTCTTATTTCCTTTTCCATGAACAAAACCTCCAAATATATAAAGCACTATATCTTTTAAATTATAGCACAAAGTCTATTTCTATATTTTGTAAAAAAAACATTACTATGACAATCGGCAAACGGTAACCACTGCCTGTGCGGCTATACCTTCGCCTCTACCTGTAAAACCGAGCTGTTCTGTTGTGGTTGCTTTAACATTAACGGCATCTTTGCCAAGCCGAAGTGCGTCAGCCAGATTGCTTTGCATCTGTTCGCGGTAAACAGCTAATTTAGGTTTTTGCGCAATGATGGTGATATCCGCATTGCCGACCTGCCAACCTTTTTCTGCCAGTAATTTTTTTACATGCCGCAGCAAAACAATGCTGTCAGCACCTTTATAGCTTTCATCCGTATCCGGAAAATGCTGTCCTATATCACCCAAGGCAACAGCCCCAAGCATGGCATCCATTAAGGCATGAACAGCGACATCAGCATCCGAGTGACCGGCAAGCCCCAGTTCATAGGGAACCTGTACCCCACACAAAATCAACTTTCTTGCCGGCGCAAAGCAGTGCACGTCGAAACCGCTGCCTACACGTATAGTTTGTTTTCTATCATCACTCACAGAGCTTTCTTCTCCTTTGTGTAATAAAGCTTCGGCCCAGACAAGATCTTCCGGTGTCGTGATTTTATTGTTAGTATATGCACCTTCAGCAACAATGACAGGGTGACCTAAAAGTTCAACTGCACCGGCATCATCAGTAACCTCTATCTTTTTTCTCCGCAACATTTCATATGCCTGTTTTAAAAGTTGCGTACGAAAAATCTGTGGTGTTTGTATCGCCCTTAGTTTGCTGCGTTCCAATGTAGTAATCACTTTGCCTTCAGCATCAATAATCTTGGTAGTATCCTTAACCGGTACTCCTGCAACTGCTGCGCCGCTCTTTTGTGCAGCAGAAAAAACACATGTAAAAACATCAGGCGTAGCAAACGGCCTGGCTCCGTCATGAACAGCGACAAATTCTTCATCATGCACAAGGCACAAAGCATTAAAAACAGAATCCTGCCTTTCCCTGCCGCCGCCAGTTATCTGCCAATTAAGATGCGGAAAATACACGGCTGCGTATTTTTGCAGAATTGTTTTTGCCGCTGCCAATTCACCTGGGCCAACCACAACAATAACACGTTCTACTTCCGGAACCTGGCTGACCTGATGGAGATTATGAACAATTATCGGCACCCCAGCCAATAGCAAAAAAGCTTTGTTCATGCCGAGACCCATTCTTCTGCCCGCACCTGCTGCAGCAACGATCACAACTAATTTTTTCAAAAGGAAACAACCCCCAATGTTATTTCACGCGTGCAAAAATCATACGTCCAGCCGAAGTCTGCAGAACAGAAGTTACAACAACACTGACACTTTCGCCAATATGCTTCTTGCCGCCTTCAACAACTATCATTGTCCCGTCATCCAGATAGGCAACGGCCTGACCGCTTTCTTTGCCTTCCTTAGCAAGAAATACCAGCATATCTTCTCCCGGTAAAACAACCGGCTTAACAGCATTAGCAAGGTCATTGATATTCAATACCCCTACTCCCTGAATTTCCGCAACTTTATTCAAATTGAAGTCATTGGTTATTACCAGACCGCCTATTTCCTTAGCTAGTCTGACGAGTTTGGCATCAACCTCTGTAATGTCATCATAGTCAGTATTAATTATTTCCACCTGCTGAGCCAAATCATCCTGCATGTTTTTGACAACATCAAGACCCCTGCGGCCTCTTTTACGTTTTAAAGTATCGGATGAGTCAGCAATTTTTTGCAATTCTTCCAATACGAAGCCAGGAATAATGAGCCTGCCTTCCAAAAAACCGGTATTCAGAATATCGGCAATCCGGCCATCGATAATAACACTGGTATCTAAAATCTTATGATTGCTGCAAACAGTATCCGCTTCTGTTTCTTTGCTCGGTTCCTTGAACGTACGCAATGACCAGATGCGATTAAAAAATGAGGTAATATCAGTGTGTTTTATCAGAGCCACCTTTGCTCCGACTATTGCTAGAATCAGGCTGAGAATCAAAGGAATATAAATGCCGATGATCGGCAGATGGGAAAAAGGACTACCTATCAGATTAGCTACAACAAGACCAATGGTTGCACCCATAGCGACCACAAGGATATTGCTGGTCGGAACTTTAGCCAAAACAGCAGCCATTACCTCCGTAAAACGCATAGTATGTACAATAAGGCTATTGGAAACCGCATAACCTATAGCACCAAATAAGCAAAATCCCAATGCATAGGAGACAACTGTTGCCAGGGCAAAGCCAAAAGGCCCGTTTTTGAACATATCGCTGGGCAACATTTTCGAAAGATAAGGCGCCAGATAATCCATCAGAATCAGACCTGAAACTGCAAAAACAAGTACTATTGTCAGTTTTAAAATTCTCGTTAACATTTTCTCACCTCCTCCCACGTTCTTACGCCATAATCTTACTACAAATGAAGTTTTTTTAACAGTTGTTAGCAGACAAAAAAAAATTAAAATACGCCAGACAGCGACGTATTTTAATTTAATTAAAAAACCTATGCAACCATTTGTCAGCTTCTTCAAGTTTTTGGGAACGCACCAGCATTACCTCACTCAAAAGAATCTGGCGGGCGGTATTCAAAAGCCTGCGTTCTCCGGTTGAGAGCTTTTTCTCTTCTTCCTGAACCGTCAAAGTTCTCACAACCGCGGCTACTTCAAAAATATCTCCACTTTTCATTTTTTCAAGATATAGATTAAATCGTCTGTTCCAGGTAATGCTCTTCATTGTATTTTCGGGCCGCGAAGCAAGAATGCCTTCAATATCAACAAGTTGTTCTTCGTTGATCACATGTCTCAGCCCTACTTGATCAACATTTTGAATCGGAATCATAATCTTCATGTCACCCAGAAGCATTTCGATAATGAAATATTCGACGATGCCGCCTTTTTCATCGTTGCGTTTTTCGACAGAATGTATCATACCTGCCCCATGCATCGGATAAACAATCTTATCGCCGGTTTCGAACATGCGCTATGCCTCCTTCACTATGACAGTTTTATCTTAGCACACTTCAATTAGTTTGTCAAAATTTTTTATTGTATCATGTTGTTTTTTACATGTCAATCACATTTTAACATATTTAATCAGAATCTCTAAAATTGACAGTGCAAAAGTGTTTATTTATAATTAAGCCAAGAGAGGTGCTGAATATGAAAGATAATTCCTGCCAAGACTTCCAGGCTAATGTTGAAAAATATCTGATTCGCCACAAAAGCGTCCTTGATATTATGACAAAATATCAGGAATCGGTAGCACGAGTAAATCGGGCTCTCGCCAAATCCGTAACCGAATGCGGCTGTATAAAAATCGAAGCACATAAACAAAGTCTGCCACAAGATGTAACTTTCAGCGGAATAAAAGATTATATGTCATCACACATTGAAGGAGAGCTTTGTCCCCAATGCAAAGAAACCATCTCTAAAGAAATTGGACACTCGCTTTTTTACATGGCAGCTCTATGCAATCTCACAGGCTTAAAAATGGATAATATCATGCAAGATGAAAACAACGCAATCGCTACGCTAGGCTTCTACTATTTATCCTAAAGACGAAGTAAGCAAAAGAAGTGCCTGCTCCGAACGATGATACTGTTCTGAGCAGGCACTTCTTTTTATTTTTCAAAAAACGTTGCCAGTGC
>JBOFWD010000157.1:0-8341 GCA_051653445.1 Acidaminococcaceae bacterium
AACAACAATGGCACTTGCAAAAGCAATAAGGGCTGGCAAAAAATGCAGGATTAATTTATGGAGCGGTGCTTCGGTCGGACCGGAAATTGAAGAGGCGTTGGCGGCGGTAAATGGCATAAAGGGCCGCATGCCTTATTATGCTTATTCCAATAAGAGTATGAAGAATGCCATCAATAAAAATGAGATTGAATATCTCGATCAGCACCTTAGTCATTTCGCACAGCAAATCGATTACGGCTTTTTTGGTGATGTGGATGTGGCAATTGTGGAAGCTGCCGCGATTACGGAAGATGGTCATATTATTCTCGGTTCCGGTATCGGTAATACTCCCATGTTGGTCAAACATGCTAAACGAATAATTGTGGAGGTCAACACAAGCATACCTTTATTTTATGAGGGGATACACGATATTTATCTCGTCGGGAAACCGCCGGGAAGAACGGAAATTCCTGTGTATCATGTAAATGACAGGATAGGCAGCCCTTATCTGGAATGTGGGTTAGAGCGAATTGACTGCATTGTTGAATCAGATATTGTTGATCATGTGCGCAATTTGACCCCTCCTGATGAGGCGAGCGAAAAGATTGCCGCAAATTTGGTGGATTTTTTGGAATATGAGCAAAAGAAAGGACGAATTCCGGAAAAAATGCTGCCTTTGCAGTCCGGAGTCGGCAGCATTGCCAATGCAGTATTATTGGGATTAGAAAAATCAAGATTTGAGAATTTGGAGATGTATTCGGAAATTCTTCAGGATTCTGTATTTAAACTTATTAAGTCCGGAAAGGTTGCTTTTGCCTCGGGTTGTGCTTTTACGCCGTCACCAACAGTGAAAGCCATGTATGAAGAGGAAAGGGAATTATATAGAAAGCATATATTGTTAAGACCGCTTGATATTACTAATCACCCCGAAGTAATCAGGCGTTTGGGTGTAATTGCGATGAATACGCCGTTGGAATTTGATATTTACGGGCAAGCAAATTCCACGCATGCACTCGGTTCTACGATGATGAATGGAATTGGCGGCAGCGGGGATTTTATGCGTAATGGCTATCTGACCATTTTTTCGACGGAATCGACTGCCAGAAATGGTGCTATTTCCCGTATTGTGCCGATGGTAACGCATGCCGATCATACTGAGCATGACACAATGGTTTTTATAACCGAACAGGGGGTTGCTGATATAAGAGGGCTGACGCCGCTTAAACGGGCCAGGCTGATTATCAATAATTGCGCACATCCGGATTATAGGCCGCAGCTTCTGGAATATTTGGGTTATTCCAGCCGTAGGTTTCCCGGTCATGAGCCACAGGCACTGGAGCATGCCTTTGACATGCAAAAAGCGTTCATAGAAAGCGGAACAATGCTGAAATAAGGGAGTGGGAAAAATGAGAATCGAAGATAAGGCGATAATTGAAGCTGGTTTGCATGCTTATGATGCAATTTTGGAAAAAACCAGAGAAAAAGCACCGGAGAGAAAAAAATTCGCTGTAAAACCTGTCTACACTCCTTTGGATGCTGCTGATTTTGACTATTGCGAAAAACTTGGCTTTCCCGGAGTATATCCTTTTACCCGCGGTGTACAGCCAACCATGTATCGCGGCCGCCTTTGGACGATGCGTGCCTATGCCGGATTTTCGACGGCAGAGGAAACCAATGCGCGTTACAAACTGCTTTTGGAAGCCGGACAGACGGGACTGTCTGTAGCAATGGACTTGCCAACCCAGGTGGGGCTTGACTCGGACAACGAGCTTGCTCAAGGTGAGGTGGGAAAAGTCGGGGTAGCAATCGACTCGCTGGCTGATATGGAAAAACTGTTTGAAGGAATTGATTTGTCAAAAGTGTCGACTTCCATGACCATCAATGGTCCGGCGGCAGTACTGCTGGCAATGTATGCAGCAGTAGCGGAGAAGCAGGGAGTGCCCTTAGAGCAATTAAGAGGAACAATCCAAAACGATATTCTGAAAGAATATATCGCCCGCGGCACCTACATCTTTCCACCGCGGCCATCGATGAGACTTATCAACGATACTTTTGCCTATTGCTCCAAGAACATCCCCAAATGGAACACTATCAGCGTGGGAGCATATCACATCCGCGAAGCCGGCGCATCCTGCGTACAGGAAATCGCTTTTGCCTTTTCCAACGCTATCGCGTATATCGAAGCAGCAATCAAATCAGGGCAAAAGGTCAATGACTTTGCGCCCGGAATTTCATGGATTTTCACAGCGGGCCTGAATTTGTTCGAGGAAGTGGCAAAATTCCGTGCGGCACGTCGTTTGTGGGCCCGCATCATGAAAGAACGTTTCGGCGCAACGCTGCCTAAAGCCCAGATGCTTCGCGTACATGTACATACGGCAGGCAGTGTTCTCACAGCTCAACAACCCCACAACAACATAGTTCGCGTAACCTGGCAGGCACTGGCTGCGATGCTGAGCGGTATCCAGTCAATGGCAACTTGCGCCTATGACGAAGCAATTTCTATTCCTACAGAAGAAAGTGCTGTGTTAGCACTGCGCACACAGCAAATGCTGGCATATGAAAGCGGATGCACCGATACCATTGATCCGCTTGCAGGTTCCTATTATGTAGAAGCACTAACCGATAAGATGGAAAGAGAAGCTTATGAATATATTCGGAAGATAGATGCCATGGGCGGAGCGGTGGCGGCAATAGAAAATGGCTATATGCAGGCAGAGATGGCAGCCAATGCGGTTAACTATCAATACGCTGTAGAAAAAAAAGAAATCACCGTGATCGGCGTCAATAAGTATGTTGATACTAAAGAATTGGGAGCACAACAAGTTTTGAGGGCGGATTTTCGCGTAGCGGAGCGACAGGCTGCAAGACTTGAGAAGATGAAAGGGGAAAGAAATAATACGGCGGTAGAAGCTTCGTTGGCGGCTTTGAAGAGGGCCTGCGAGGGTACAGATAATCTGATGCCTTATATTATTACCGCAGTAAAGGAATATGCTACACTTGGTGAAATCTGTGGTACGATGAAAGAAGTGTTTGGAGAGTATCGACAGGATGGCTCCAATTTTTAATTAACCATATAAGTTGCTATCTTTGCTATTGCTTAAAAAAAATATTTGTACTATGATAAGTGCTGTATTGAGGTTACGGGAAGGGGCACTTGTTTTGGCAGTTAGCAAAGATTTTGTTACTAAACGAATCAAGGAAATTTATGCTGAGAATCATTTTGTAAATCTCTGTGGCATGAAAATTGAAGATATTGAATGCGGCGATGTAGTTTTGGGCTTGGAAATTGATGGGAAAAAACATACTAATCATAGCAATCATGCACATGGAGGTGCTATCGCAGCTTTGGCTGATACGGCTCTCGGTGTTTCAGCAGCAACTGTTTCTAAGCGTGTTGTTACCTCTTCGCTGCAGGTTTCTTATATCAAAGGTTTGCCCGAAGGAAGCTATGCTCGGGCGCATGCGAAAATCATCAGCAATGATGGTGATTATATGGTTATTCGCGGTGAAATAATGAGTGCCGGCGAGTTGATTGCCGAGGTAATGGCCACGATGGTAATCGTTGGAGAATATAGCGAAATACCGTCTGAGTGGTGAGCGTTTTGATCATATAAAAAAAAGAAAGGCTATCCAAAAGATAGCCTTTCTTTTTTTTATATGATCTATCAGTTTGCTTTGGCAACAATAAGGTCTTTAAGTTGTTGTTCAAAGCGAGTCAGATGCGTTTCATAGTATTTTATGTGTTCATTTATCTCATAAATTTTGGCAGCCAGCTGATCTTCATCTCTTAAGAGGCCGATGTTGATAAAGGGGAAGGATTTAAGAAGAAATTCGTGCTGCGTTTTCAAATCTTCCGTTATTTTAGCCAAGGTGTTTTTTGCTTGTAAGAGCAAGGTTGAGTCTTGTGTTATTTCCAAAGAAGTTTCAAGACGGAGTGCCTTTTCAAAAACATTTTGTAAAGCTGATAAATCTTTTTTGGCGAAGGCAGCAACGCCTTCTTTGTATAATTCGGTTGCAGTATCAGGCTGCTGCGCATTTAAGTCAGGATGCAGCCTGTTGATAAGCTCTTTGTAGATGAAACAAAGTTCTTTTTCCTCAGCTGCTGAAAGCGTGAACAAATCTGTCTGGGTAAGGGCAAGCTTCATAAGATTGGCTTGTTCTTGCAATTTCGTGTTATATTCTTCAAAATCGATGTCCAGAATTTTTTCAATAAATTCCAAGTCAAGATAACGATTATTATCAATGAGTTCTTTGACAATATCGATTTTTCTTCTGATGCGCAAAATAGAACATTGTGTTTTAAAGGACTTTAATTCCAAATGACCAATTTTTTCCATGTACTCTTTTTCCAGATATTTGCTTGTATGAAAAATATTTTCATCTATATCAAAAATTAATTCGGCCAGATTATTGCGCAGTTCGGCAATTTCATTTTGTATTGCTTCAATTTTTGCTTTATTTGGCATAAAGTTCACCTGTTTCTTTCTTTTGTCGTGCGATTGCACTTCATCATTATACTATAAATAGATAATTTGAAAAGGGGAAAATCAAGTTCGTGGTTTGATACTGCAAATCAAGCAAATGCATATAATGCAAATATTTTGACATTGCTGAATATTAATGATACTATTGCGTTAATAATATAATAATTGTTCAGGTGCAGAAATGCATAATAGAGAAATCGGTTAAAAACCGATGCGGTCCCGCCGCTGTAAGGAAGAGCGAACTTCATGAAGCCACTGAGAAAACTTGGGAAGGCGAAGCTAGCAATGATTCCGAGCCAGAAGAACTGCCTGAATGAGCAATTGGTTGCCCCACGGGAGATGGAAAGGCAAACTTTAATGAATCAGGAAATTTTTTTACCTTTCTGCAATGCGTGCGGGAAGGTTTTTATTTTTATAGGAGAAAGGGATGTGGAGCTGTATGGAGTTTTTTGTAAAGGCATTGGAATATTTTCAAAAGGGAGGACTTTTGATGTATCCGCTTTTGCTGTGCTCAATCGCGACATTTATGATTGCGATTGAAAGATATATTTATTATAGGACGGCTGATTCAGGCAGTGAATTTGCGGAAAAATTTTGTTATTTGCTGGATTCCGATAGATGGAACGAGGCACACGACTTGGCGGCAGCAACTCGGGGCGAAGCAGCCTCTTTTGCGATTGCAACAATGCAAAGAGGCGAAACAAGGCCGGAACAAATAGATTCTTTTGTGGGCAGTAAGGCGGAGCGTGTTCTCGATAGATTGGAAGAATATCTTGATTATCTGGGAGTAATTATTATGCTATCTCCTATTTTGGGACTTTTTGGAACAATCACTGGCATGATGGCTGCTTTTAATAGTTTAGACCTAAGAATGGAAAATCCATTTGCCGTTACGGCAGGTGTTGCAGAAGCCCTGATAACAACCATATTTGGACTGGCAATTTCAGTGGCTGCTATTTGTGTGCATACTTACTTTGGTCGTAGACTTAAGCGTGCAACGGTTGACGTAGAAGAGATTGCCAATAATCTTGTAGAGGCCTTCAGTCGTCGCAAGAAAGAGTAAGCAGCGGGAGGAGAAAAATGATTAAACTAAAAAAAAGAAGAGTGACAAAAGCACCGGAATTAATGATTAGCCCAATGATTGATATGATGTTTTTGATGTTAGTCTTTTTTATTTACTGCACGATGAACATGTCAGAGATTAAAACTCTGGATATCAGATTGCCGATTGCACAAAATGCCAGTGTTACAACGAAGGCGAATTTCAATATTTCCATTAAGTCTGATGGTACTATCTGGCTAAATGACAAACAGACTGACGTAGATGCTGTTATCATGCAAGCTTTATTAGAAAGTAAAACCAATTCAGATTTTGCTGTTATTATCAGCGCCGATGGCGATGGCAATTATCGCAATGTTATAACGTTGCTGGATCGTTTCAAACAGGCCAAGATTACGCGAGTTGGTCTTGCAACAGATTTGGAAGAACAAAAATGAAGAAATGCAAGCGATTTAGGATAGGATTCATTGGGGCTTGTGTTTGCCATATATTGTTGGGGTTGCTTATTGGGACAATGGGTTTTATGAATGATGTCAAAGCAAATAAAGAAGATATTATGGTAGTCAACCTTGTTGGTGGAGGAGAACGTGGCAGCAGCAACGGAGCCGCTGCAGGAGAGACGACAACAGCTATTATCAGAACAGCTGTGCCTGATGAGATAATTGATTTTCGCAAAATAACTGAAATTGAAGCATATGAGGACAAAGAACGTGAGGATAACACAAAGAAGCGAGCAAATAATTCTGCAGTGAAAGTCTTTGACAAGGGTAATGAAGGGAATGGATCAGGTGGCAGAAGTGGTAATGGGCAAGGAATAGGGGCGGGAGATGGAACAGTTGACGGAAATGGCACCGGTTACGGTGGCCGGGAGCTGCGGCCTTTGGTTCCCCCACGCCTTGTACGCTATGTGAAACCAGAATATCCATCAGCAGCTAGGCAAAGCGGAATAGAAGGCAAAGTTATTGTGCGGGTGCTTGTAGATGCAAATGGGAATGTAGCATCCACAGATGTTTATGAATCTTCCGGGTCGAATATTCTTGATGAAAAAGCACTTTCTTCAGCAAATGAATGGGAATTTGCGCCTGCGAAGAATAATACTGGAAGCAATATCAAATGTTATGTTTTTGTGCCTATAGCTTTTTACCTCCGCTAAAACAAATAAAAAGACCTATCACATTAGCGATAGGTCTTTTGCATATTTAAAATTATTTTACGAGTTCCATGCCGAGTTTGATTGCTTTTTTGTTGATTTCTTCTGTTCCTTTTGGCACACGATTGAGAACAGCTTTGATAATCGACTCTTCAGAAACAATACCGGTTAATTTAACAATAGCACCCAGCGCTATAATGTTGGCAAATAATGCTTTGCCAAGAATTTCTTTAGCAGTATGGGTAATTGGCAGTTCATAAATTTTACCGGCATGGGCAGGCAGGCTGCTGACAAAAAGACTGTCTGTAACCAAAATGCCTTCAGAAGTTAAGTCATGGGAATATTTTTGTGCGGCTTCCTGACTCATTGCGAGCAGTAAACCGGGATTTGTTACTTTGGGGAAGTGGATAACTTGGTCAGAGATAATAACTTCGGATTTGCTTGCGCCTCCGCGGGCTTCAGGACCATAAGATTGGGACTGGATTGCCAGCTTGCCGTCGAGCAGAGCTGCTTCGGCAAGAATGATGCCGGCCAGAATCAAGCCTTGGCCACCGGTACCGGATAAACGTAATTCTTTTTTCATGATTATTTACCCCCTTGTGCGGCAGCAATTAGTTCATCATAAGCTTCAGTATATTCTTTTACACCTTCAGCTTTGTAAAGAACGCCGATAGGGAATTTGCCTGCTTTTTGCTCTTCGCTCAGCTTTTCGAAAGCTGCGAGTGGAAGCGCATGATCGCGCTGCCATTTTATCATATCTGCAGGTCCGCCCATTTTGTTCTGACGTCCGAAGGAAATCGGGCAGGCAGTAATAGCTTCAATCAGGCTGAAACCTTTGTGTTCGATACCTTGAGCAATAAGGTCAGCGAGCATTGGGGCATGGAAGGTAGTTGCGCGTGCTACAAAAGTAGCACCGGCTGCTTTGACAAGCTCAGCGATATCAAAAGCTCTTTCTATCGTGCCATAAGGGGCAGTCGCCGCTTTGGCATGTTCAGGAGTCAATGGTGAGTATTGACCGCCGGTCATACCGTAAATATTATTGTTATAAAGAATCACTGTCATGTCGATGTTGCGTCGCGCAGCGTGAATAAGGTGATTACCGCCAATTGCTGTAGCATCACCATCACCGGTAACAACAAGTACTGTGAGGCTTGGGTCAGCCAACTTAACGCCGGTTGCTACCGGCAAGGCACGACCGTGGGCGGAGTGCACAGTATTGAAATCAAGGTAGCCGGAAGCACGGCTTGAACAGCCGATACCGGAAATAACAGCTACATTGTCTTTGGCTAAATCAAGTTTTGCTACAGCTTTAACGAGACAGCCGGTGACAATACCGTTGCCGCAGCCCGGGCACCAAATGTGAGGCAAACGACCCGGTCGAAAATATTTATCTATCATTTCTTCCATATTCATGAAAAAATCCTCCTCTCAAGTGGTACGTTTATTATTTGAATGCTTTTTCCATTTCGGCAAATACTTCAGCCGGAGAAGCAGGTTCGTTATTGTATTTAGCGAAGAGCGTGACAGGAACTTTACCCGCAACCGCACGTTCTACTTCCAAAACGTATTGACCATAATTCAGTTCATGCACAATGATATGTTTGACTTTGCTTGTTAAAGCCTGCATTTGTTTTTCAGCGAATGGCCAGATAGTAATCGGGCGGACCA
>JBOFWD010000158.1:0-3411 GCA_051653445.1 Acidaminococcaceae bacterium
GACTTATTATTTTAGAAATGGACTTGTGAGGAAAAAATGAACAAAATTTTACACGGATTGAATGAAGAACAAGCGGTAGCAGTACAACATACGGAAGGCCCGATGCTGATCATGGCAGGTGCCGGTTCCGGCAAAACAAAGACGCTTACATGCCGCATTGCCTGGTTGCTCGCGCAGGGTGTACCGCCTTATAAAATTTTGGCCATAACTTTCACCAACAAGGCAGCGGGAGAAATGCGCAGACGTGTCGACAAGATGGTCGGGCCGGCGGCGAAGGATGTTTGGCTTTTTACTTTTCATGCTTTTTGCGCACGTTTTCTGCGTATGGAAATTGATAAACTTGGTGGTTATGCTTCGAATTTCGTCATTTATGATACAAATGACAGCAAAAATGTTTTAAAAGAAGTCTTAAAAGAATTGAACCTGGACGAAAAGAACTTCCCGGTTAATTCTCTTATCGGACATATATCCAACGCTAAGAACAATATGCAGGGTGCTAGTGAGTATGCTCGTAATGCGGCAGATTTTCATTCGCAAAAGATTGCCGAAATTTTCAGCTCTTATGAGAAGAAATTAATGCTGAACAATGCTTTGGATTTTGATGATCTTTTACTTCTGACCATTCGTTTGCTGCAGCAAAATGAAGAGATAAGGAATAAATATCAGGAAAGATTTTCTTACCTGATGGTTGATGAATATCAGGATACAAATCACGTACAGTATATGCTGACTAAGATTTTGAGTGAAAAACATCACAATCTTTGCGTGGTTGGTGATGTTGACCAAAGTATTTATGGTTGGCGCGGTGCCGACATTCAAAATATCCTGGATTTTGAGAAGGACTACCCGGAAGCCAAAGTTATCAAGCTTGAGCAGAACTATCGTTCCACTCAAGTGATTCTTGATGCGGCTAATGCCGTTATTGAAAATAATACGGCGCGAAAGCCAAAAGAACTCTGGACAGAGAATCCTAACGGCACGCCGATTACTTACTATCAGGCTGTCGATGAACGTGATGAAGCACGTTTTGTCATAGAACAGGTACTGGAACTGCAAAAGGAAGATAATATCAAGCTAGGCGATGTAGCTGTCTTATATCGTACAAATCCGCAGTCACGTATTTTTGAAGAAATGTTGATTAAGAGCGGTTTGCCTTATGTCATGGTAGGTGGACAAAAGTTCTATGACCGTAAGGAAATCAAAGATATTTTGGCTTATCTACGTGTAATTTATAATCCTAATGATACGTTGAGCTTACTGCGTATCATCAATGTGCCAAGACGCGGCATCGGTGATGCGACAATTGGCAAGCTGCAGGCTTGCGCGCTGGAAATGGACAGCAATTTATTTGAGATAGTTTCTAACCCGGCTTTGGTAAAAGGCCTTAGCAGTCGTTTTGTAAGCAAGTTGGAAGAATTGGCTTCTATTGTTTTTGCATTGATGGAAATGGCGGCCGTTATGCCTGTGGAGAATTTGCTGCAGGAAGTTATGAACCGGACCGGCTATCTGGAAGAACTTGAGAATGAACATACTATGCAGGCCCAGGGCAGGATAGACAACTTGCAGGAACTTGTAAGCGTAGCTAAAGAGTTTGCAACTTCTGAAGAGGAAAACAGTCTGGAAAACTTCCTCGGACATGTTGCTTTGGTAGCTGATATAGATGATGCTCACATTGAGGGCGATGCCCTTACATTGATGACCTTGCATTCTTCCAAGGGACTGGAGTTCCCTATTGTATTTTTGGCAGGTATGGAAGAAGGTATGTTCCCTCACCAACGCACATTGATGGATGAGGAAGAAATAGAGGAAGAGCGACGCCTTTGCTATGTTGGTATTACGAGGGCGGAGAAACATTTGTTTCTCAGTGGTGCCAAAATGAGGATGGTTTTTGGGCATACAGTCATGTATCCTCCGTCCAGGTTCCTGAAGGAAATTCCGCGTGCACTGCTGACAGTGAAGAAAAAGGAAATCGAACAGAGAGTTTTCCAGGATACCAGCAGCAGAAAACAAGAAAAAATCGGTGAAATGAATTGGTTGATTAAAAAACCGGGCAGTAGTTTTGTGCCTGATGTTGCTAACGCAAAAGGCATTGCCAAGTTTATTGTGGGCGACAAGGTTGCCCATGCCAAATGGGGCTTAGGGACAATAGTCAGCGCCAAAGATAATGTTGATGGGCAGGAAGTAAAGGTTGCTTTTGCCGGTGAAGGCGTGCGCAGTCTTTTGACTAAATATGCTGTATTAAAGAAAGTTTAATGGCAAAGAGCAGAGGGGAGTAGTTCGGATGGATGATTTATTCAAAGCGCAGGCCGCGAAAAAAATGGAAGACCTGCGTGCGCAAATCAGGCGGCATGAGCATTTGTATTATGTGCTGGATATGCCGGAGATATCAGACGCCGAATATGACGAGCTGGTTGCAAACTTGCGAAAAATGGAAAGTCAGTACCCTGAACTTATTACGCCGGATTCGCCAACTATGCGTGTTGGCGGGCAGGTAGCGCCGAGTTTCAAGGAAGTAAAGCATATAACGCCGCTTTTGAGTCTGGGCAATGTTTTTTCCGCTGAGGAGGTCAGAGATTTTGCCAGGAAAGTTCACAGCGGTTTGCCGGAAGATACTAAGGTTGAATATATCGTGGAACCGAAAATTGATGGTCTTGCCTGTAGCCTGATCTATGAAAAAGGCCGTTTTGTGCGAGCTGCGACACGCGGTGATGGCACAGTAGGTGAGGACGTTACCAATAATGTGCGTACCATTCGCAGTATTCCTTTGACCTTGCAGCTGGCTCCGGGAGAAAGGGCACCGGAACTTTTGGACGTACGCGGTGAAGTTTATATGCCGAGGCGCGCTTTCATGAGACTGAATGCAGAACGTATAGCTGCTGGCGAGCCGGAATTTGCCAACCCGCGTAATGCGGCGGCAGGGTCTCTCAGACAGCTCAATCCGCAGATAACGGAAAAAAGATCATTAAGCTTTTTTGCGTATGCGGCTGGTCTTGGTGCAAAAGATTCTCATGCCGAGTCCCTGGAAATGCTTGCTAAATTTGGTTTTCGCGTCAGCGAAGGCTGGCAAAAAGCAAAAAACATTGAAGAAGTCTGGCAGTTGATTGAAAAACATGAAAAAGTCAGAGCTACTTTGGCCTATGATACTGACGGGGTTGTAGTAAAGGTCAATGCGGCCTGGCAGCAGAACTTGCTGGGGGCGACGGGCAAAGACCCTCGCTGGGCGGTCGCTTTCAAATTTCCGCCGGAACAAGCGGAAACGACTGTCGAAGATATTATTCTGCAAGTAGGGCGCACCGGCGTTTTGACGCCGACTGCAGTGCTGACACCTGTCAGGTTGTCCGGCAGCACCATCAGCCGCGCTACGCTGCATAACGAGGATTTTATCAAGGAAAAAGATATCCGCATAGGTGA
>JBOFWD010000159.1:0-29292 GCA_051653445.1 Acidaminococcaceae bacterium
TTTGAAACTCCAGGTCATTTTATTTAAACCCATAATTCAATTTCGCTGATCTTGGACAGCCACCCCAGCAAGTAATCATCCTTGCCGTTTTCATCTTCTCATTCAACTACGTCATAGCCGGCATCTTCAACCGCTTCACGCATAGCTCCCATTGCAGCGGTGCCGGTAACAACAGCCTGCTTTTTCTCCAAATCCACAACAGCGGTCTCCACGCCGGCAACTGCTTTCAAAGCTTTTTCAACTGCGGCCTTACAGTGTCCACAAGACATACCTTCAATTTTGATGATTGTTTCTTGCATAGCTCATACACTCCTTTTATTTTTTAAATTCTTTTTACTTCATAAGGCTTAAAGCGCCTGAGTCTCAAAGCATTCGCAACAACGGAAACGGAACTGAAGGCCATAGCGCCGCCTGCTAAGATTGGTGACAAAAAGCCTGCCGCTGCAATCGGGATGCCTAAAGCATTGTAGAAAAGTGCCCAAAATAGATTCTGCTTGATATTGCGAATCGTGGCCTTACTTAATCTGATAGCGGCAACTACACCCATCAGGTCACCGCGCATCAGGGTTATATCGGCGGCCTCAATCGCTACATCTGTACCTGTACCGATCGCAAACCCTACATCTGCGGTTGCCAGGGCGGGGGCATCATTGATACCATCGCCGACCATACCTACAACCCTGCCTTCTTTTTTGAGCGCCGCTACTTTTTCCGCTTTATGCTCTGGCAGCACCTCTGCCAACATATTCTGAATACCGACACTATCGGCAATAGTTTTCGCCGCACGCTCGTTATCGCCGGTAATCATCCAGACATCGATTCCGAGCAGTCTTAGCTCCGCTATCGCTTCGGCCGAGGTTTCTTTGACAGTATCGGCTACCGCTATCATGCCAGCTAAAACCTGGTCTATAGCAACCAGCATAACCGTCTTGCCTTGCTGCTCCAACTGTTCTTTCTGTTTGGAAGCTGCCGCAAGGTCTATATTATTCTCCTGCATGAATTTCTTGGTGCCGACGAGCACGATTTTCCCATCAAGTCGGCCTTGCACACCATGTCCCGGAGTTGCAACAAACTCTTCCACTTCTGTAAATGCTGCAGCTGATTTTTGTCCATATTTGACGATGGCCTGCGCCAGCGGATGTTCAGAACTTTTTTCCACGCTTGCCGCTGCCTGTACGACTGTGCCATCACTAAAACCCGTCATGGCAATGACATTAGTTACTTCCGGCTGCCCCTTGGTAATGGTACCTGTTTTATCAAGGATAATCGTAGTCAGCTTCTGGGCATTTTCCAGATGTTCCGCACCTTTAATCAGAATGCCGCTTTCTGCACCTTTACCGGTTCCCACCATGATGGAGGTCGGTGTCGCAAGCCCCAAGGCACAAGGACAGGCAATAACCATGACTGCCGTAAAGTTAATCAAAGCGCGGGTAAAATTGCCGTGATCAAGAACAAAGTACCAAACGCAGAAAGTTATAACGGCAATCGCTACCACAGCCGGCACGAAATAGCCGGAAACAACATCGGCAAAACGCTGTATCGGAGCTTTAGATCCCTGCGCCTCTTCAACAATGCGCACAATCTGTGCAAGTGCGGTATCTCTTCCTACTTTTCTGGCTTCAAATTTAAAGGCACCGAATTTATTAAGCGTAGCACCGACTACCTCGTCGCCTATCTTCTTGTCTACCGGCAAACTCTCGCCTGTCAGCATCGACTCATCAATAGTAGAATTACCTTCAACAATTACGCCGTCTACCGGCACTTTTTCACCAGGTCTTACAATGAGGACATCACCGACCACAACGTTCTCAATGGGGATATCAATTTCCTCACCGTCACGTACAACGCGGGCGGTTTTGGCCTGCAATCCCATCAAAGCCTTGATTGCCGCCGACGTTTGCCCTTTAGCCCTTGCCTCCAATAGTTTGCCCAAAATAATCAAGGTAATCAGAACTGCTGAAGTCTCAAAATATAAATCAGCTTTGCCTGTAAACATATTGGCCAAACTAAATAAATAAGCAGATGAAGTGCCGAGCGCCACAAGCACATCCATATTGGCACTGCCATTCCTTAGTGCGTTATACGCACCACGGTAAAAAGGCCAACCAACAATAAACTGTACAGGCGTTGCCAACAAAAGCTGCACCATCGGCTGCATGAAAAAGCTGCTAAAGCCATGAAAGACTCCAAAAGAATGAGAAATCATCGCCAGTAATAACGGAAAAGATAATATTGCAGAAAGAAGAAAACGCCGCTTCTGATTGCTGATTTCTGCTTCGCGCAAATGTTTTTCCCTATCCGCCCCTTGTCCATCTTCCATTCTATGGGCTTCATAGCCTAATTGCTTAACCTTTGCCTGCATCTCCGTAATTGTAAGTTCACTGCTGTTATACTCCACAACAGCTTTTTCTGTTGCCAAGTTGACGTTCGCAGCATACACACCAGGCATTTTCTGCAAACCTTTTTCAATACGTGTCGCACAGGCGGCACATGTCATGCCGGTAATCGCAAACTCGAGTTTATCTTTCACAACTTCATAACCCAGGTCATTTATTTTTTCTGCCATCGCCTCAGGATTTATCTGTGCCGGATCATAGGTGACCACAGCTTTTTCTGAAGCAAGGTTAACAGCGGCTTTGTCAACGCCAGCCAACTTGGATAAGCCTTTCTCAATCCTTGCAGAGCACGCTGCACAGGTCATACCGGAAATTTTCAATTGTACCGACCGTGATGTCGTTTTTTTATTTTCCGTCACAAAAATCACTTCCTTTTTCCAACAACTTACTTTTAAATTCTCTAAGACAATTCAATTCCTAAAACATATCATTTCGTAAAATGTTTCAGTACCTGCATTAATTCATCAATACTTTCCTCGCCATGGTCTTCCTTAATAGCCTTAATTACACAACTTTTCGCATGACTTTCCAAAATAAGCATGGCTGCTTTGTTAAGAGCGGCGCGTGCCGCGACGATTTGCTGCACAACATCGACGCAGTAACGTCCTTCTTCTACCATTTTATCTATACCATTAATCTGTCCGGCTACCTTCTTCAGGCGCTGTCTGACGTCTTTCTTTTCGGTTTCATTTAACATCGCTCCTTTCCCTCCATATACCCTACCCCAGTATTATATAATAAAATTGTAATACAATTAATTTCTTTAGTCAATTATTTAGTTTAAACCCACTTCGGTTCATTAATCCCGATTAAATTTAAATCAACTTGCACTATTTGCAATTTCGCTGCCGTGCAGGAAAGAAAGAATATCTAGCGAAATCACCATATATAATAAACCTCATTATCCTAACAGCCAAAAGAGGAGGCACCCATATGCCAAAAAATAATGACCTGCTAAAAAGTGGCAATAAAAAAGGTTTGACAGTAGCGCTCACCATTACAATCATTTTTATGGTTGTAGAAATTGTTGGCGGTTTGCTGACGAATAGTCTGGCATTAGCTGCAGATGGCATACATATGCTGGCTGATGTAGTTGCGCTGTCAATTAGCCTGCTCGCGCTGAAAATGATGAACAAAAAACCATCTTTGCAAAAAAGCTATGGTTATGGGCGTATTGAGGTTCTTGCTTCTTTTGTCAATTGCGTTACTCTAATCATTTTTTCCGGTTTTATTATTTGGTGGGCAATTGACCGTTTCACCCCACAGGAAGTCATAGACGGGTTTTCAATGACCATCATTGCCCTTGCCGGTTTATTAGCTAACCTAGCAAGCGTGTGGGCGTTAATTCATTATGGTGAAACAGATAAAGATATAAATATGCGCGGAGCCTATTTACATGTAGTATCCGATGCAGCTGGCTCAGTCGGCGCTATTGCCGCTGGCTTTTTGATGTATTATTTTTCATGGTTTTGGACAGATTCACTTATTAGTATTTTTGTCTCGCTGCTCATTTTACGAAGTACATGGGGATTGCTGTTGAAATCATTTAATATACTGATGGAAGCTGCACCGACAAATATTAATATAGATGAAGTTTTTCATGTTTTGCAAAATATTGAAGGAATTGCCGCCATCCATGATCTGCATATATGGTCATTGACAAGTGACAGAGTCATATTGACAATGCACGCATCACTAAATGATTCCTCAAATCATTTGGCCGTACTGGAAAAAATTCAAAATATACTCTGTCAGAATTATTCTATTGATCACTCAACAATCCAGCTTGATAATGAACAGAGTGATTGTAATACCGGTCTCTGTGATTTTTACGACCAGGATTAGTCCATGATTTCATTACACACATATGATTTTAGGGCAAAAACGGCCATCTTGTACTGAAACAATAATGTTCAGCAAAAGATGGCCGTTTTAATATAAATAATTTGCTATTTATGCGTTTTCAGTTCTGCTTCGGTCAAAACATCGACATAGGCGGTCAAAAGTCTGTCCTCAGCCGCACAACTTTGTTTATAGAACCAATCGCGCACGGTTTCACTGATTTCTTCATCGGTACCAGTCGCCTGGAGTGGATAAACGGCTATCAATTTCTGTGTTTCTTTGTCCCGCAAACCAATTTTTTCCGCATTAGCAAATTTTCCCATAATAACATCTCCTTTAAAATTCTATTCAAATAAGTAACAAGTCATAGAAAGTGACCCTAAGAGGCAAGAATCATTGAAAATAGTTAATTTATCCTCTTGCTTTGATGCGCCCAGCACATAGAGCAGGGGATAAAAATGTTCCGTAGTGACAAAAGCAAACTCCGAGGATTTGCCAGCTTTGCGATAATTAATTACATCTGCATATTCGCGCTTTACTATTTTGTCTTTAATATATGCATCAAATTCGTTAGCCCATGCATACCCTGCATCTTCCATATCCCAATTAATCAGGGCAAGATTATGAACAACGTTGCCACTACCGAGGATCAGGACTCCTTGTTCGCGCAAAGCAGCCAGCTCTTGTCCGATTTTGAAATGAGTAGCCGCATCGGCATGCGCATCAATGCTTAGCTGATAAACTGGGATATCAGCCTTGGGGTACATTTTGCATAGAACGGACCATGAGCCGTGGTCAATCCCCCAACTATTATCGATCTGAACTTCTTTGCTAATCAGTTTTTTCGTTTCATGCGCTAACTCGGGTGCACCTTTCACATCATAAACCAGCTTATAGAGAGCGTCCGGGAAACCATACATATCATAAATCTGTCTGGGGCTGGCAATATCCATAATCTGGCTGCCTCTGGTATACCAATGGGCTGAAACAGATAAGATTGCTTCCGGTTTAGGAATTTTAGCTGCTATTTTTTCCCAGTTTCTTGTAAAACTATTATCTTCAATTGCATTCATCGGAGAACCATGTCCAACAAATAATACCGGCATTTTGTTCGTCATATTTTTGCAGTCCTTTCCGAAGTTAAGAATTATTATTAGTTATAATTCTTAATCTAATTAAACCACTTTCCATACTCTTAATTCAATAGCTAATATACAAAATACCATCGATACAGAAATAAATTCCTATCGATGGTATCTTTTTTTACATATTATGCTGCATAGTTCCCATTGTATTGTCTGCACTCCAACCCATAATTGTCGGGTCTACCATGCCGAATACCATGGCCACATGTGCAACAACCAGAAACACTGTCAGAAGGACAAAGTGCAATTTCATTTTTTCGTTTTCACTTCTACCCTTGCCGATAACTCCGAGTTCCAAAAGGGCAATACTAAACAGCGGTATAACACCAGCCAGGTAAGAACCAACTGCTAATATATCAGCTGTGCCGCGCCACTCAATATTGGGCACAACAGTAGTTGTAAGGTTAAGGAAGATACCTAGGAAGTAAAAACCAAGTACTATGCCTATCCATTTATTCCATGTTCTCCAGGCAGTATCTTTGGTACCGCGCAGAAAAACCGTGAAAAATTCAGTTGCTACCAAGGCTTCAGCCAATGCTACCGGAATCACCATGTACATGATAAGATTCCAGGGCTGATTTGTTGCCAATAATTCCATATAATGGGTCATATTCATTTATCTATACCATCCTTAATAATTGATAATTTATTTATGCTGAAAGCATAACCGGCAGAAGCACTATGAAGGTGCTCCCTTCTCCCAGTTTGCTTGTCACGACTACCCGCCCGCCATGAATTTCCACCAACTGCTTAACGATGGACAAGCCTATGCCGGAGCCGCCGCTTTTGCGGTCGCGTGATTTATCGCCACGATAGAAATGTTCAAAGATGTATGGTAAATCTTCCGCCGAAATGCCAAGGCCATCGTCCGTGAAAGATATCTTCAAATACTGTTTACCTTCTTCAGACGTCAGGGCTGTAGTCACTTTTACAACACCCTGCTCCGGAGAATAACGAACTGCGTTAACTATAATATTGTAAAAAACCTGGCTGATACGGTCGGAATCTACTTCTAACTCAGGCAATCCTTCAGCCAGAGCAGTTTCAATGCTAATTTCTTTTGCATCTGACATCGGTTTAATCATAAGCATTGTTCTTGTAACAAGCTGATTGATATCCGTTGGTGTCTTTTCCAATGCCAGTTGGCGGACTTCTGCCAGTGACAAATCACGTAAATCCCTGATCAGCCGATTCAGGCGGACTGCTTCTTCATGCAGAGAACTTAACTGTTCTTTACTCGGTTCAATAACACCGTCTACCATGCCCTCGAGATTTCCCTGGATGATTGCCAGGGGTGTCCTGAGTTCATGCGCAATGTTGGCGAACAACTGACGGCGCATATTATTATTGGTTGCCAATGTTTCTGCCATACTATTAAAAACCGTAGTCAAATGCCCTATTTCGTCATCTTTATCTACCAGGACTTTTTGATCGAAGTTGCCTTGTTCAATTTGTTCAGTTGCTCTGCTCAGATTACGCAAAGGCACTGTTATGCTGCGAGCCAACAAATAACTGATGCCTAAACCAACAACAAGAATTATTAAGCCAACCCAGAGCAGCGACTGGTGCACCGAAGCCAAAAAGGCCTCTTCCTGCTGCCCCATGATAGCAAGATGATTTAAACTCATACCGCCCATATGCTGACCCATCAGATATTCTTGGAACAATCCCGTCATTTGCACATTTGCCAAGGAAATAAGGATAAAAACAGTCAGCACTATTGCTAAAAACATCAGCCCCGTAATGCGATAGGTGATGCTATGCATGATTTACACCTTCCAATTTGTAACCAATACCATAGACAGTCTGGATATATCCGGCATCTTTGGATTGCTCGCCAATTTTTCGCCTGAGATTTTTTATGTGCGCATCAACCGTGCGTTCATAACCATCAAAAGTATAACCTTGTGCCTGTTCAGCAATCTGTGCCCTGCTGAACACTTTACCGATATTACTTGCCAACAGTTCCAGAATCTTGAATTCTGTGGGCGTCAGCAGCACAGGATTCTGATTATTTAAAACCTGATGCCGTTCCAAATCAATAGTTATTGCGCCAACCTGAATAGGTTGATACTTTACTACCTGCTTGTGCTCCCGGCGCAAGATGGCCTTCACTCTGGCCACGACTTCCTTGGGACTGAAAGGCTTCGTCACGTAATCATCAGCACCGATTTCTAAACCAATAAGTCTGTCAGTTTCTTCGTCTCTAGCAGTTAGCATCAGAATCGGCACATCATTGTCCTTACGGATTTTGCGGCAAACTTCCAAGCCATCCAGCCCTGGCAGCATTAAATCCAAAACCACAATATTCGGCTTGCGCTGACGTACAATCTGGAGTGCGTCCAGGCCATCGTGAGCTGTATAGATAAGAAAGCCGTCTTTTTCAAAATAAGATTGCAATAATCTTACCAATTTTACATCATCGTCAACTAACAATACTGAATATTGAGGCATTCGGATCCCTCCCTTTTATTTAAATTCTATCACATAATTTACTCAATCATTGTTGATTATTACTGCCGCCATCGGGTTTACGAAATACTGTTTTGAAAAGCCATATTGCGGATAAAACCAATACTGCCGTAAATGCCAGATGTGTGATGATGCCAAAACCCATTGCCAGCCAACTTACCGGGCCGCCATATGCAGCACATGCTCCAAACATTTTTGCCACCTCCCTTTTGATGATGTTATCATACTATCTTACTATGAATATGTTATGAAAAAGTTGTGAAGAAATTATGAAGATTTTACTATTTTAAAAAAAGACTTGCAGCGAATTTAATCGTTACAAGTCTTTTGATCATACTGTTTTAAATTATTTACACCAAGCGGAAAAATAGTCAACTTCATATATTATCGGTAATGTTGTGCCTATATATGCAAGATAACGAAAAAACACCGCAAAAAACATTGTTGGAATTATAAACGTTGAGCTTCTCAACGCCAAACTCTGTCATTAAGCGAATACCATCCATTAAGGTATTTTCATAAGTAATAATAGGCAAAGCATTATCAAATTGTTCCCCGTTTTCGAGAATCGTCACATCTTTTATTTTTGTTGCATTTAGATAGGCCCCATACTGCTTCGTTCCAAAGAATGAAGATAGGTAGTCGTTTTTCGGTCTGAATATAAGGTCTTCTTTCGTACCTTCCTGTTCTACCTTGCCCTTATTTAATAGAACAATGCGTGTCGCCATATGAAAAGCTTCCTCAATATCGTGGGTTACAAAAACAATGGTTTTATTTAAATTTTTAAACAGTCGTTTAACCTCATCCTGAAGATTTTTTCTTACCATGGCATCAACAGCTCCAAAGGGCTCATCCATTAAAATCAGTTCAGGATCAGCAGCCAGTGCCCTGGCAACTCCTACTCTCTGTTTTTGTCCGCCGCTAAGCTCCTTGGGCAACTTTGCTAAATAGGTAATGTCAAGTCCGACCATCTCAATTAATTCTGCAGCACGTTTTTTCCTGCTTGGCTCAGCTATCCCCATAATTTCTAATACATAAGAAATATTCTTTTCAATACTCAGATGGGGAAAAAGCCCTGTACTTTGAATGACATATCCAATGCCGCGCCTCAACTCGATAACATCCCAATCCTCAATCGGTCTGTTTTTTATATAAATCTTACCCTTATCTTGTTGATGAAGACGGTTAATCATTTTCAGCAAGGTCGTCTTGCCACAACCAGATGGGCCAAGCAAAGCAACTATCTCACCTTTCTGAATGTTAAGCGTCAGGTCACTGATAACGTAATTCTGCGCATCGTATGATTTATAAACATTCTCAAAAGATACCATATTCATTAAATCATGCCCTCTTCTCGCAGAAATTCCTTAGCTACCAATGCTGGATCTTTCTTTTCTATCTCCACAGCATAATTCATCTTTATCATTTTTTTATCAGAAATTTTTCCTGTTAATTTTCCTAACAGGTTATCTAGTTCCGGATATTTTTTAAGCGTTTCTTCCCTGATTAAAGTCGCTGCCTCATAGTCAGGAAAATAATTACGGTCATCTTTAAGTACTTTTAATTTTTCTTTAAGCAATAATCCATCAGTTGAAAAAGCATTAATGACATCAATCTTTTTAGAAGCTATCGCGACATATTTTAGGCCGATATCCATTTCTTTCTTATCTTTAAAGTTAAAAGCATAAGTCTTTGCTAACCCGTTATAACCGTCGTCTCTTTCAAAAAAATCATATTCAGCTCCAAAAATATACTGACTGCTAACACTAGCCAAATCAGAAAATGTGTTTATGTTATTATCCATAGCAGTTTTTTCCGGCAGCGCGAGAGTGTAAGTATTGTTGAATCCGTAACGCCCTAGCCATTTAATATGAAATTTTTCCGAATATGCTTTTTTCAAAGCATCATACATCGGCTCATTACTCTTCCCGGGCTCTTCTTTTAAGACAAATAACCAGGCGGTACCTGTGTATTCAGGATATATATCGACATCACCCTTTAACATAGCAGGATGAATATTGCTGGTTCCGCCGCCAACGCCAAGCTTTCTTTCTACTTTTATATCAGTTTTATTTTCAATAAGTTGGGAAATAATTTCTGCCAAAATATACTGCTCCGTATGAGGCTTGGAGGCTACTGTAATCTTCTTTTCCGTTTTGGTGCAGCCAGCAGTTACCATTAACAAAATGAGTAACATGAATGCAATGCTTTTCATTTTCATTTTCTGCCCACCTTTTCTACATTTTTTTGTTTAGCAGCTTTTCCAAGCTTCCTATCGTAAAATCAGCTGCCAAGGCAAGCAGTGCCACAAGCAAACTGCCCGCTACTGTCATTTGAGGGAAATTTGTTGTTATTCCCCGCCAAATAGCAACGCCCAAACCGCCGGCTCCAATGAAAGAAGCAATCCCGCCAAGAGCAATGGTCATAACAACCATTGTTCGAAAACCTGCCATCACAATCGGCATTGCCATAGGCAACTGAACTTTAACAAGAAGTTGATAATCTGTACTTCCCATAGCCACAGCCGATTCTACCGCCTCTGGATCGACAGATCTGATGCCAGCATAAGTATTTCTTATAATAGGTAACAACCCATAGACAACCAATGCAATTAGTGCGCTGGTTGAGCCAATCCCTGTGATGGCTACCAAAAAACCGAATAATGCTATAGAAGGTATGGTATAAATAAAATTAGTTGTCAGCATAAGAAAAGACGCAAATTTATTATGTCTTGTCATAATTATGCCAGCTGTAACGCCAATAATTGTAGTAATAACTATCGCTATAGCTGATAAATAAATATGTTGAAAAAGTAGTTCAATGAAAAAAAATCTTCTTTCAAATAATAAATTTAAAACATCTGTCATCAATTGCATCGTTTTCTCCATTTGCTTAAATGATAGTTTTAGGCAAACTAATTTGCCGTAAATCATGTACAAGCTTTTTCATCCTTATTATAATCCCCCAAAGACACCGGTTCAATGTCATGTCCAAGCCAATTTCCAGACACAAAAACCCCTCGGCTAACTGCTTTTATTCGAATGTAAGGATAATTTTGTAGTGGGCTGAATCGCCAAAGGCGTGAATTTCACTTGTATTTCTCATCAACTTTTGAGCCAAATAATCAATCGGTAGAAGCCTGCAATAGATAATACTGCTAACACCGGCGAAAGTTGAGTCAACCCCTGCATGCCTTGGCTTAGTACCGCCAAAAGCGACAATAAAAAGGCACCTATGCGAGCAGCTTGCAAGCGTTTCCAATTCACTGGCACAGCAAGCAAATCACCCACTGACCGCGGAGACGGCGTAAATAGCAACAATAATATTAAGCCAATTGCTCCCACAGCCACTACCCCTGTCACGATGCCAGGCCATGATTGGCTAAATCGCAAAATGCTCGATTGACTACATAAAGCCCCAACAGCGGACACCAAACCAAACCAGCGATGACGCGGTAAAGGATTGACCAAAAACGAATCCAACAAAAAAGCGATTGCGGCGCACATCAATACGTACCACGCGCCAGACCAGGCAAGCCAGCTTGCCAATAGCAGCACAAGCAAGGAATCGGTCAGCTTTGCAGGCATTCCAATGCTACGATTGACAACCCGAAGTAAAAGGAGGACTAAAAACAATAACGAAAAATTCGGTGTTCCTAATAAGACTGCCAAAACAACAGCAGGCGTAATCGCTAAAAACGCTACAGGGTTAGCATCAGGATCCACTTCCCTGCCTAGCGCCCAAGTCAAAAACACTACCCCTGCTAATTGCCCTCCTTGTAGCAACGCTGCAATAAACTCGCTGTGCTGATAAAGCAACCGCCACAGGCTAACGGCAATCAGCGTTGCCACCGACAATACCGCAATCGCTGCATTTGTTGGATACGCCGGATCTACCGGCCGTCCTAGATGTGTAAAACGTTCCATGCCCATATTAACCCTCCTGATAAAAACAATACATTCAAGTTTTAAGCAAACACTGCTTGCAATTAGGAAAATTGAAAGGCCTAAGTCCTATTGAAAGACCTTCACGGAATTTCGATGAATTGCAGAGCACCCACTTTTTATACTATTTACCAATTACCAAAAATGAGCAACCTTCATAATAAGGTTACTCATTTTTTGCAACAGTTACTGAATCACCGTTCTTGCCTATATTACGATTATAGCATGTTTATACAGAATTTTCTTAAATATGACCAGTATAGTAACGTATTCCTCAAATGATTGTACATAACCATAGCGAAGTTCCTTTTTGTGTCAACTTAATTCAGCGGGAAATCATATTTCTTAATAATCAATTCGCACCCCATAAAAAATCGCCTGAACCATAAGTTCAGGCGAACATAAAAACACATATTCATTTTTATACTCTGCTGAGATAACAAGGGTAAGCTCCAAAAGATATTTATACCTCAAATCAAAGACCCCGAATATATGGCTGCGGCAATTCCTGCTTTTCAAGAACCATCTTTAAGTGCTTCCGTTCCTCATTCAAAATAATAGCCATTTCTTCCGTTGCCATATCAGGATACATTTTCTGGATTTCGGAGATGAATAAAATTGCATCTCGCTCAGACCGTTCGGCTATTTCCAAAATCTGGTCGCGCCTATTAATTGTTTTTGCATCTTCAATCAGTTTATTATCAAAAACCACGTTCCTCTTGATCAAGAGATCAACGTATTCCGAATACGTTTCGTCCAATTCCAGGCCTAATTTGTCAGCATATTTGGTCAACAGTGTTTCGTAGATTATTTTATGTCTTTCTTCATCCGCAGCCAATATCTCAAAAAACTTAGCACCGATATTAGCGTTCTCTGCAATTGCTCTGTAAAGTTTAGCGGTTGACTCTTCATTGGCAACAATCGTTTTCAATAGCTTGGTCCCGTCCCATTTTACCGACATTTTTTTGCCCTCCTTATTTTTTGAATGTTTTCAATATTCTTAATTATAATATATATTGCAACTTCACTTAATGTCAACTTTTATGCAGATTGATTTAAAACAATTAGCACATAAGACACATTTTCATATATTCAAATAACCTCAAAACGCATTAGTTGAATGCTATTTTTTCACAGCCAGCAAGTCGTTAACGACCTCACCGGCAATCAATAAGCCTACGACACCAGGCACAAAAGAGATGCTGCCCGGCACGCTGCGTTTTTCCAGACAATGCTTTGTCGAACTGGGTGGGCAAATACAATGGCTGCTGCAATTATTTGTTTCTATCTGTAAAGTTAGGCGTGGTTTTTCCTCTGAATAAACAACCTTCAGATGATCTACACCCCGCTTACGCAGTTCCTTCCGCATTACTTTTGCCAAAGGACAAACATTGGTTTTCGCTAAGTCCGCTACCTTGAATCCGCCTGGATCAAGCTTGTTACCGGCACCCATTGCGCTGATAACAGGGATGCTTCTTTCTTTTCCCTGCACTGCTAAATCTATTTTGGCAGTAACTGTATCCAAAGCATCAACAAGATAATCATAATCGTCTTGAATCAACTGTTCTGCTTTTTCTGGAAGGTAAAATGACTGGATTGTCTCAATTATCGCTGCCGGATTAATATCCAGCATTCTATGCCGCATCGCCTCAACTTTAGGCTGCCCGATTGTTTTACGTGTTGTATGCAGCTGGCGATTAGTATTCGTTAAACAGATAGTGTCATCATCTAC
The DNA here is from genome assembly GCA_051653445.1 of Acidaminococcaceae bacterium. Lineage (GTDB taxonomy): Bacteria > Bacillota > Negativicutes > Acidaminococcales > Acidaminococcaceae > RZYP01. The sequence continues at coordinate 13,532 of JBOFWD010000159.1, forward strand.
CAGAATGAATTTGCCTACACCGGCACGTACCAGTGCTTCAGCAACATAACTGCCAACACCGCCTACACCGAAGATTGCCACTTTGGCCTCAGCTAAACGTTGAAGCCCTTGTTCGCCTATGATTATTTCCGTACGTGAAAATGCATGCAAAACTTAGTTCCTCCTCTTTATTTCAGGCTTGCTTGTTTTGATCAGACAGCTGATCGTTCAAGCTGCCTGTACGATAGCCGGCTAAGTCAAAAGTAACATATTTAAAACCCAAAGCCGTTATTTCTTTATTGATATTAGCGGCGACTTCCGGTATGGCCAGGATTCCGAGCAGCTTAGCATCAACTTCAATTCTCGCAAGCATGCCATGATGACGAACGCGTACAGGTCCTTTAACAAAAGTGCGAATGAATGCTTCCGCTTTTTCTACCTGTCGCAACCGCTCCGGCGTTATACGTTCTCCGTAGGCAATACGTGAAGAAAGACAAGGCATGCTGAGTTTATTCCAAGTCGGCAGGCCCCAAACTTTGGAAAGGCTGCGTATATCTTCTTTGGCCAAACCATTCTCCAACAGCGGGCTGCAGACACCATTCAATTCTTTAATTGCCTTCATACCGGGCCTGTAGTCACACAAGTCGTCTACATTGGAACCATCGATAACCCACTTATATCCATGTTCCTGTGCCCAAGCCGTCAAAGCGCCAAAACGTGTATGCTTGCAGTGATAGCAACGATCACCATTATTTGCTGCAAACTCAGGATCTTCCAGTTCACTGATCCATACCTCTTCGTGCTTAATGCCAATAGTCGCAGCCGTCTTACGCGCTTCCATTTTTTCTGTTTCGGAAAGCGTTTCGGACACTGCGGTCACAGCAATTGCTTTTTCCCCCAGCACTTTGTAGGCTGCCGCAGCCAAAAAAGAGCTGTCAACACCACCGGAGAAAGCCACAACGACGCTTTCCAACATTTGTAAGTATTCTTTTAGTTTTTGTGCTTTTTCTATAGTCATTCTTGAATATCCTTTTAATCATCGATTATATAAATCTTGTCAGAACTCTTAAGCCCAGCCGCAAAAGTTTTGGCAAGCAGTTTTCAATGATACCTTTCATTCATAATATTATTCACATGGAATTTATAGTATTTTAGTATGAATTTAAGGCTTTGTCAAGTGACGTTCCTGTAACATTGTTTTTATTCATCTTTTGCTGCGCCCAAAATACGCAATTTTTTCCAAACTCCATACGCTAAAATATGAAAGAAGATAAATAACCGCTGCACCCTGAATACATTCGCCAACGTCAAAATCATTGTTAAAACTGCGCAGCGTTACAAACCAACCCGTATATAACCAGCTGAAAAAATAAAATTTTATAATATGCCGGCTGGTGAAAATAAAACGGGTTTTTATAAAATCAGGCAGCCTCGGCAAAAAAACTTCTGCTGCAAAAATAAGCAGCATTGATGTTCCCAGGAGATAAATGCCTACAGTATAATCATGCTGATAAAAATCATGTAGCATAGAAAATCCTTCATTGAAATCATGGTTGGAGCGTAAAAAGCGGTAACCGATACCAAAAAATATCAGCCCCATAAATGCAGATATTCTGTAAAGTATATTTTTGCCATATTGCAGATAAAGACACCCCAACCCAATTCCTAAAAAAATGTAAGCAAGCCAAGGAAAAAGAGGGAAATAAACATTCTTCGCCTCACCAATAAAAAGATACCCAAAAATAACCTGTAAGGCCGCAGGCACAAAAGCATACAGCTTTTCGCCGTAGCTCGTGAGCAGCATTGTCAAACCGCTCAGGAAAAAATAAAACAGATAATGCGTCCGAAAATAAGTAAGGGGTATGATAAAAAACAATGCGTGGCCGACAAAAGAATAGATATCAATCATCAGCAGGTGATAAACAGCATTAGAATAAAGGTCCTCGAACGCCGTCATACCCAGGTAATTTCCCACCCACTGCGGCAAAGGAACGCGTATGAGGTTAACGGTAAAGCCGACAAATAAGATTGTAATCGCTTTTGCAAAAATATTTTTAGCTTTATAACCATCGCTCACAATCATTAAAAACCCCATCAGCGTCATAAAAACATTCGGTATCAATGACGTAACCAAAAAATCAATATAAATACCCTGTAGTGATTCCAGAATACTGAGCTCAGCGATTTCATCAAAAAAATTGATGAATACCATTAGTATAAGGCAAAGCCCTTTCAATAAATCTATACTTTCAATATATGTCTTCATATTTGGCTCCTGTGTCTTTATCTTTTTACTGCCTGATGCATAAAGCAAAATTATAATATTGCAGCCTTCTCTTACAACAACATTTTTATACTGCAAGATAATAGTATTTTTGGTCAACTTCCAGTCAAGGGCTAATTTTAAAATTTTACTTTGTAGTTCTGATAACTTTCCGCCAAGGTTGGATATAACTTTGCCGGCGGCAGAAGTAATTTGGCACGCATAAACACCATTCCCAGTTCAACAGCTTGTGAGACATATTCATCACCATACATAAGAATGATAGTCAAAAAACCTGCTGCGAAAACGTCGCCTGCGCCGGTAGCGTCGACGATTTCTTCATTACGCAGAGCATCAATTGGAAAAATCTGCTCAACAATTTTTTTGTTTTTCCGCCGGTAAATCTTAATCTCCGTGTCTGCTTTGACTATAAGCGTCAAATTCTCCTCACCCTTAGTCAAAATTGCCTTGGCTTTTGCCAGATCCGTGTTTAGGTCATGCCTGCCGATGAGTCTGTTAAATTCAATTGTATTAAGAAAAAGATAATCTGACATTCTTAATATGTTCCTGACAGCAGGGGTGATATTCTCCAGCCAACAGTAGCCCGGGTCACAGCTTATCCTCAGCAGGGGATTGCGTATTCTGGCATCGCGAAGCAGCTGCTCCAGCAAAACAGCAATCCTTTCATCAGCAAATTGGGTAACCTGTACAAGCCTGGCCGCAGACACATATTTTGAGAGAGCCTCATAATTATCTTTCAGATAAGATGCCATCTCGTTGTTACTTCCCGGGGCAAAAAGAAATGACCTCCTGCCCTCATGATTCAAGGAAAGACAAAGCCCGCTGTCTTTACCCTCATATAAATTTACATATTTATGGTCGATTCCCATAGCATCCATCGTACTGATAAAATCAGGCAGACCTCTTTGCCGACCACCGGCAGCACCTATGCAGCCTGCCCTAAGTCCTGAAGCAAGTGACGCCATCGCCATGCAGGTGTTGAAAGCCGACCCTCCCAACGTTATCCGGAAATAATCATTACCGAAAAGCGCGATTATTTCTTTGATAGCGGCTGCCGCCGCAAATTTTTCAGCTCCGCTTTCCACCTTCGCCAAAAGTTCTTTATATACATCAGTCGGTAATGCCCCCAGCTTTTCAGTTGTTAAGGTATAATCCAGGTTGAGCGAACCAATGCCAATAATATCGAGCATTTGCTTTCTTCCTTTCTGCGAAGCACTAAAAAAATCTTTCTGACCTGCTGTACTCTTCGCTGTCTGCCTGAAATTTCCTGCCGCCTCAAGTCTTTTAGCACTGCGTTCATCAATAAGGCTGCTCCAAAAAATTTACAAGAAATTAATATCCTACTATGGCTAATTTGCATTTTATTTTGTATGATGTTCATGAGTAAACATATTTTATAAGCAAGCGAAAGGAATAATGTTATGGAAACATTGCGAGCAAAAAAAGGCTTTATCTGTGATATGGATGGTGTAATCTACAAAGGCAATGATCTTCTGCCAGGCGTTAAAGAATTTGTTGAATGGTTATACCGTGAAAATAAAGAATTCCTGTTTCTCACCAACAGCAGCAGTAAAACTCCGCGGGAACTGCAGCAGAAACTCAAAAGAATGGGGCTTGACGTAAACGAAAGCCACTTCTACACGAGCGCACTGGCAACGGCAAAATTCCTGCACCGTCAGTCACCGGGCTGCAGTGCTTATGTCATTGGCGGTCCCGGCCTCTTTAACGCCTTGCACGATGCGCAAATAACCTTTAACGATATTGACCCGGATTACGTTGTGGTGGGCGAAACCAATACTTATAATTATGAACATATCTGCCGCGCCATGAATCATGTGCTGAACGGCGCCAGACTTATCGGTACCAATTCTGACCTGACCGGTCCCTCAGAAACAGGGATCATACCAGCCTGCCGCGCGCTGGTCGCTCCCATCGAGATGACTACCGGCAAAAAGGCTTATTATGTGGGCAAACCAAATCCGCTGATGATGCGAACCGGCTTACAGATACTAGGTATCCATTCAGCTGAGACGGCGATGATCGGCGACCGCATGGACACTGATATCATTGCCGGCATCGAAAGCGGGCTGGACCCTATCCTCGTCCTTTCCGGCGTAACTTCCCGCGAAGGCATCAAACAATATCCCTATCGTCCTCGTTTAATACTTGATGGTGTGGGTTCTATCGCAACAAAATAAGAGCAATAATCAGCCGAAAGAAGAGTCTGTTGTGTAACAAGAGCAACAGTCTCTTCTTCTTTATTTATAAAATACCATTGGCAATCAAAACTATTCTTGACAAAAATTATTAGCATCATTATAATTCTAGTACCTGGTACTAGAATCAGGAGTAATACTTCAGCTATTAATAGGAGGTAACATGAATACGGTAAACGATAAAATCAATGATTTGAAAAAAAGACAGGAAAAAATCATCCTCGGCGGTGGCCAAAAGAGAATCGACAAACAACATGAAAGCGGCAAACTTACAGCCCGAGAAAGGATTAACCTGCTCCTGGACCCCAATACCTTTACGGAGCTGGATCAATTCGTAAAACACCGCTGCACGAACTTCGGCATGGAAAAACAAGAAAACCCAGGCGAAGGTGTCGTAACCGGTTACGGCTCTATTCACGGCAGGCTTGTCTTCGTCTTTGCCCAAGACTTCACTGTGTCCGGTGGCTCGCTCGGCGAAATGCATGCTGCTAAAATCGTCAAAGTACAGGAACTGGCTCTGCAAGCAGGCGCTCCCATCATCGGCATCAATGACTCCGGCGGCGCACGTATTCAGGAAGGCGCTGATGCGCTGGCAGGTTTCGGTGATATTTTCTACAATAATACTTTGGCCTCAGGCATCATTCCCCAAATCTCTGTTATCATGGGCCCATGTGCCGGCGGCGCAGTATACTCACCGGCCATTACGGACTTCATTTATATGGTAAACAAAACAAGCCAGATGTTTATTACCGGCCCTCAAGTTATAAAAACAGTAACCAACGAAGATGTCGATGCCGAAAGTCTGGGCGGCGCTGCCACTCACAACTCTATTTCCGGTGTGGCTCACTTTATGGCTGATAATGATGAACATTGCCTGGAGCATATCCGCTACTTGATCAGTTTCTTACCGAGCAACAACAAGGAACGTCCTCCACGTTATCTGACCACAGATAAACCCGACAGAATCGAAGAAAAATTAAACAGCTGCATTGCCGATGACCCATCCATACCTTATGATATGAAAAAAATCATAGAAATGATTGTCGATGATGCTTCAATTTATGAAGTCCAACCGTTTTTTGCCGAAAACATAATCACGGCCTTTGCCCGTATGGACGGCAGCACAGTCGGCATCATTGCCAGCCAACCAAAAATAATGGCGGGGTGTCTCGATATTGACACATCCGATAAGATTGCGCGTTTTATCCGCTTCTGTGACGCATTTAATATTCCTTTAATCAGCTTTGTAGACGTGCCTGGCTTCCTGCCCGGTGTATCACAAGAATACGGCGGCATCATTCGCCACGGCGCTAAAGTGCTTTATGCTTATGCCGAAGCAACCGTTCCTAAACTGACCTTGATAACAAGAAAATCTTACGGCGGCGCTTATATCGGCATGTGCTCGAAACATCTGCGCGCTGATATGGTTTTTGCATGGCCCACCGCAGAAATCGCAGTTATGGGACCAGCAGGGGCTGCCAGCATCATCTTCAGAGGGGCAGAAGACGTTGAAGAAAAAACGCAACAATATGTTAACGAATTCGCAACTCCCTACAAAGCTGCCGAAAGAGGCTATATCGATCAGATTATCGAGCCGAAAGAAACAAGACCTCGCATCATAGCAGCCTTAAGAATGTTGGAATCCAAAACCGTTCAGAAACCTTTTAGAAAACACGGTAACATCCCACTGTAATTTAAATTCTTCCCTAAAACAGTAAAGACTAACAAGCATTCATGAACGCTTGTTAGTCTTTCTTTTTGTCTACTTTTGCAACCTTTTTAATTGTTCAACGACAGCATCACTATTATTAGCTACCTGCCCAATTGTAATATGCGGCTTGCTCCTGCCATGGAAATCACTGCCGCAGGTAGCAAGGATACCCTTCTCAGTGCAAAATTGGAGATAGTGGTCCTGCTCGTCCTGTTTGTGCCAGGAAGTAGAAGCTTCAATGCCCTGCAGACCAAGCTCCAAAAACTGGCTGATGAGAGCATCATTGTTCGTACTGAGCGTTACGGCCGGATGGGCAAGTACAGGAATGCCGCGGTTATTTATGATCAGGCTGATAACATCACCTACAGCCGGCAATTCCTGCGGCACATTATATGGCTGTCCGCTGACCAGCCAATCCAAAGCAAATTGTACCAGACGGTTATCCATTTCCCGGTAATATTTTAAAAGTTTATTGTTCTTATTTCTGTTATCCGCAAAAAGCGCCCTGCCGTAACAAATCGGCATCGGCTGCGGGTTGTCCCGGAGGAATGCCTCCTTATCAAGATACAGGCCCGCCTCTTGTAGTTTATTAATCTGTGCGTCAACATTATCAAGACGTTTTTTTGCCATATCAGCGCACCAGCTGCTGATTGCAGGATTTTTATAGTCCAGGAAATAACCTAAAATATGCAGCCAGGTATCCTCATGCCTCGAAGAAAATTCACAGGCAGGTATCACTTCGATGCCGCATTTTTCTCCCAAGCAAATTGCTTCTTCAACGCTGGCTACTGAATCATGGTCAGTAATCGCAATAGTCTCTAATTCTTTTTCTTTGGCAAACCTGATGATTGCCTGCGGTGAAAATTCTCCATCACCGCTTGCTACAGTGTGTATATGCAAATCCACTGCCATTTTGCAACGCCTCTTTTCTCCCACACCCCTATCTTAACAAAAATGCGCTTACTTTGCACTAGGCATGAGCCGCTTAAATTTTTACACGTTATCAGTATGATTAGTTACAGATTTTTTCTAAAAAAATATTATTTTTTATTTTTTATAAATACCGTTGACAAATAAAAAACATGTTGGTATACTCTATTCCATAAATCAAATACTTATTTGGCAATGAAGCCATCGCAGATATCTGCGATGGCTTTTGTTGTTTCAAAGACAAAGGTGTCTTGAGAATATCATCTCAGGGCACCTTTCTGTTTTTCTTTGAAGGGTGGTGCAATAAGTAAAAATTTAAGTTATTCCAGCTTGTAAGAGCACATTTAAAAGGAGGATTACAAATGAAAAAAGTGTTGCGTGTTTTAAGTTTATGTCTCATATCATTATTAACAATCTTGCCTACTGCCTTTGCAGAAGACCCGGCAGCGGCCACGGCCGCTAAAATTGATCCAGGCGACACCGGCTTCGTTCTGATGAGTGCCGCGCTTGTAATGCTCATGACTCCTGGCCTGGCCTTATTCTACGGCGGCATGGTCAGAACCAAGAATGTCTTAAGTACTCTTATGCAAAGCTTTTTTGTGGTAGGCCTTATTTCAGTACAATGGGTTCTTTGGGGCTACACGATTGCTTTTGGTCCAGATATCAACCATTTAGTCGGTGCCTTGGACTGGCTGGGACTTAATGGTGTAGGGCCGGAGCCGAATGCCGACTATGCAGCTACTATCCCGCACTTGGCTTTCATGATTTTTCAAGGTATGTTTGCAGTCATTACCCCCGCCTTAATCAGCGGTGCCGTAGCTGAAAGAATGAAGTTTCCGGCTTTTGTAGTATTCACGCTCGCCTGGGCAACTTTCGTATACGACCCTGTAGCTCACTGGGTATGGGGAACGGGCGGCTGGCTGCGTGAAATGGGCGTACTAGATTTCGCCGGCGGTACAGTCGTACACATCATCTCAGGCGTTTCCGGTTTGGTAATTGCTTTAATGATTGGCAAAAGAAAAGATTACGGTAAAAAAGCCATCATCCCTCACAATTTACCGATGGTGCTCATCGGTGGTTCGCTTCTCTGGTTTGGATGGTTCGGCTTCAACGCCGGCAGCGCCTTGGGCGCCAATGGTTTAGCAGCAACGGCCTTTGTAACAACAAACGCCTCAGCTGCCGCGGCTACTGTTTCCTGGGTATTGGCAGAATGGCTGCATAGCGGCAAGCCTACCATGCTGGGGGCAGTCAGCGGTTGTGTTGCAGGCCTGGTTGCAATTACACCCGGCGCTGGTTTTGTCAGTCCGCTTTCGGCTGTCATTATCGGTTTGGCAGGTGGAGTTGTCTGCTTCTTCTCCGTAAGCGTTATGAAAGCAAAACTCGGTTATGATGATGCTCTCGACGCTTTCGGCGTCCATGGCGTAGGAGGTACCTTCGGCGCTATCGCAACCGGCCTCTTTGCTTCCAAAGAAGTCAATGCAGCCGGTGCTGATGGCTTATTCTTCGGTAACCCTGGCCTGGTGCTGACCCAAGCAATCGGCGTTGTCGCAAGCTGGGCCGTAGCTATCATTATGACCTACCTCCTGATCAAAATTATCGCTGTGTTCATGCCAATCAGGTCCACCGAAGATGAAGAAAATACTGGTCTCGACATTGCGGAACACGGCGAAAAAGCCTACGCTTACCAAGACCTTGTTACTCAGTTCAGCGGAACACCTGCCTTTATGAATACTCCTGTTGTATCCGAAAAAGCCAGTTTTCAAGTCGCGCTAGAGGGGGATAAAAAATGAGACCATTAACTAAAATAGAAATTATTACCCGTCCGGAAAAATTGGAAGAACTGAAAATTGCCATGCAGGAAATTGGTGCACCTGGCATGACCGTAACACAAGTTTACGGCTGCGGCCTTTCCAAAGGACACAAAGAAGTCTACCGCGGCAAAGAAGTCAATGTCAATTTGCTGCCCGGCATCAAAGTTGAACTGGTGGTTTGTGAAGTGCCTGTTGAACTGGTAGTCGATACTGCCAAGAAAGTTTGTCATACTGGCAAAGTCGGAGATGGCAAAATCTTCGTTTACCCAATCGCCAATGCCGTCAGAATCCGTACTGGCGAAGAAGGCGAAATAGCAATTATTGATCCTGAAGATTGATATCAATAATTTCAGATGCAAAAGAAAAGGAGATCGGCAAAAACGCCGGTCTCCTTTTCTTTTGCCGCCTGTTCAATTTACTTCTTTCTATAATCCCCCAAAAACAGGAAACCTTCTTCTTGGAAAAGTCTATGACAGGCTTCGACCACCTGAGCATCAAACTGTATGCCCTTCAGCCTGTCGATTTCTTCCAGCGCTTTATTCACTCCAAGCGCTCTTCTGTACGGACGGTAAGAAGATATTGCCTCCACAACATCCGCTACAGCAATAATTTTGGCACTAAGCAACATCTCTTCAGCCTTTAATCCACGTGGGTAGCCTGACCCATCAAGGCGTTCGTGATGCTGTAGCACCGTTTCAGCTACCTGCCAGGGGAATTCAATATTTTTCAATATATCGTAGCCTGCCTGGCTGTGTGTTTTTATAAGCATAAATTCTTCAGGAAGTAATTTGCCTGGTTTGCATAATATCTCGCTAGGAATTTGAATCTTCCCAATATCATGAAGGGTTCCGGCAATCTTGATGCCTTCTATCTCTCCTTCAGTAAGCTGCATTTCCTCAGCAATTGCCACAGCCAGAGCCGCTACCCTTTGCTGATGACCTGCTGTGTAAGGATCCCTGGCTTCAACAATTGCAGCCAGGGCATCAACTATTTCCAGCAATAACTTTTTCGTTTGTTCAAGACTGCTGCAAAGCCTCTCTGCCGTATCCTCGCGTTCCTGACAGCTTCTGATATAGCGTATACCCAGTACAAGGTCTTCCGCCGTCTCGGTAATAAGTTTTACTTCCTCGTCATCAAAAACATCTTCTTCTCCCGCATAAATGACTAACACTATGTTATTTCCTCTGCTGCCATCAATGAAAAGAGGGATCGCCAGCAGGGCTTTATAGCCCCTTTTGATTGCCTCTTCCCGCCAGGGGAAAGGTCCTTTTTGATTTTTTATGTTCGAACAGACAAAGGGCTGCCCTATTTGCATAGCTAAATCTACTCCGCCATAATTTTCCATACAAACAACATTTATTATTTGCAAATAACCATCTTCATGGCCCGCGCATGCTACAGGCACAATTCTCTGGTCCAAATCAATATTTGTATACCCAATCCAGGCAAAGCGATAACCACCCACATCTACCATTTTCTGGCAAAATTCCTCCAACAAAGCCTGCTCGCTTTTAGCATGAAGCTGAGCATAGTTGATTGCACTCGTTGTCTGTAAGGCACGAATGAGGCGATTGTAAGAGGTTACATCAGCGATTGTTGCAATACAATTTTTAGAGTCTTCAATCTGCCCTACCATAAACAAGCACTCTCTCTGCCTGCCAAGCTTATCCAAAATACGCACAGAATATCTCACCGGTGCTGGCTTGCCAGCCAGACGGGCCTTGTGGTAATTAAGAAGCTTTTTCCTGTCAGGTTCCGGAAAGAACTGTAGCCAATTATTGCCTTCAATGTCCTTCTTAGTATAACCGAATATACCTTCCCATTCCGCATTCGTCTTAAGAATGCTCATATCTTCCGCAATAATAAAAGAAACCGAACCGGTATTTTCGAGTATTGAACGATAATATTTCCCTGATTTCGCTACTTCGGCCGCTTGCCTTTTTCTGCTGAATACATTAGCGAAAACATCAGCGACAATTTGCAGGAAAAGAATACTAACGTCTGTCCATTGCCTTGGCTCAGTAACCATACATACACCAAAATATCCTATCAAAAGGCCATCACGCGCTATCGGCACAGCTAAAACTGATTTTATGCCATGTACCTTTAATAGGTTCTTATCAATTTTTGCCTCCATCGGCAAATCTTCTACTGCAGGTATCTTGATAATTTCACGGCTGCGCATTTTTTTCATCCACCATGGACTTATTTCATCAGTTATATCACCCAAACTTTCAAAAGCGTTGTCTGTTGCTTTATTGCGCCACATATGACTTTTTCTGATCAAAGCTCCGTCTTCAGAAAACACAAAAACACAAGAACGGTCAACTTGTTCAAATTCACCAACTTCTTTGAGCGTCAATTTTATCAAATCATCAGTTTTATCGGTCGTGACTTTAGTAAAATTATAAAGTATATTCAGTAAAATTCTTTGTGCGTTATCGGCAGCCTTGCTGCTCCCCTGTGACTCTTCTTTATCGAACAATCTTAAAAAGTACTCGTCAAGCAATGCACTGGATAGTTTGTTTCCCTTTGCACCGGCATTTTCATAATCATCATCGTCGTACAAATTACTACCCTCCATATAAAATTAATAAGCCACTTTCCCTTTCGTTTATAACCAATAAAGCCATCAACCTTTTTTCTAAGATTCTCCAATCTTCTGATAACTCCTGCAAAAAATAATGCCTACAAAAAAAAGACATTGAAACCAAATTGCTTCTATATTTCGTACCCTGAACCGGAAGTGTTTTTTTAATATTCTGTTTTTTGTCTTGACTTTTATGATCGATATGTATTATATAGGAAGTAAGTAATAATACGTCAAGGTGCTGTGTAATGCTGATGGGTGCTTCGGCTCTCTGCATCTGCTCTGCATCCTAGTCCAAGGAGGTTATCGGCATCATGAAAATCAAGAATGCTTGACCATCTATTGTGCATAAGATTGCAAACTTCAAAAGAGCAAATTTTCGCAAATCAAATGAAATTCAAAATAAATAGTAGCATTCTTTTTATTATTAGTATATACTATTATCTACATCAGCATACAAAAAGCATATTTTAATACGCTTTTGAAAAACATATATAAATATGTTTTGCCGTTGCTACCATTTATCCTGATTGAATCCAGGCATCTCCGGCTATGGTAAAAATATCCAAAAAATAAGCAACTTAGATTTGGAAGCCATTGTCGTTAGATATAGATTTTCTTGCTGTAGCTGGGTTTGCCGCCTATCAGTGGGGATTTCACTTTATTTTATTATATTTTTTTGCGGGGGTGTTAGTATGTTAATGTTTCTAGGTTTTGTTGTTTTAATCACCTGCCTTGTTATCGGCGTACGCCGTGGCGGCATCGGTCTGGCTGCTGTATCAGCCATTGGTTTAGTATTCTTTATCTTTGTTATGCACCTGAATCCAGGTAAACCACCTGTTGATGTTATGCTGACCATCATGGCCGTTGTTACCTGCTCTGCATTCTTGCAGGCATCCAAAGGCTTGGATGTAATGCTTAAATATGCAGAGAAGTTCCTACGCAGTAATCCAAAATATATTACTGTTTTGGCACCGCTTACTACTTGGTTCCTTGCAGTCCTTTGCGGCACAGGTCATGTCGTTTACGCAATGTTCCCTATTATTTATGACATTGCCATCAAACAGAACATTCGTCCTGAACGTCCTATGGCCGTTTCCTCTATCGCCTCTCAAATGGGTGTATGTGCTTCCCCGGCTTCAGTAGCTGTTGTATCAGTAGTAGCTATTCTTGGTGCCAGCCCACATCCTTTCGGCGTAATGCAAATTCTTTTCATCTCTATACCTGCTACTTTCTTTGGTGTAGTCATTGCTGGTCTTTGGAGCATCAACAGAGGCAAAGATCTTGATAAAGATGAAGTATTCCAGGCAAAATTAGCTGACCCTGAGCAAAAAGCCTTCATTTACGGCGACCTAGCTAATGAAAGCCTTGTTAATGTGAAACTTCCTGCCTCAGCGTACAAAGCAGCAATCATCTTTATCCTCGGCATCGTAGTAATTGCTATTTTCGGCAGTTTCCCTCAGCTATTACCGAAATTTGCCGATGCCAAAGGCGTTATGAAACCTTTCTCCATGACTCCGACCATTCAGCTCATGATGCTGACTATTGCTGCCATTATCATGATCATCTGCAATGTTAAGACTTCTGACGTTGCTTCCGGATCTGTCTTTAAATCCGGCATGACAGCTATTGTTTCCGTTTATGGCGTGGCTTGGATGGCTGATACTTATTTCAGCGCGTACCTGCCAATCATGAAAAAGAGCCTCAGTAATGTTGTTCTTGCTTATCCTTGGATGTATGCACTTGTGCTGTTCCTCGTTTCCAAGCTTATAAACTCTCAGGCAGCAGCTGTTACGGTTATTGTGCCGATGGCACTCAGCGTAGGCGTTGACCCTTTGCTTGTTGTAGGCTTCATGCCTGCCGCTTACGGCTACTTCATTCTGCCTACATATCCTTCCGATTTGGCTTGTATCGGTTTTGACCGTTCCGGCTCAACACATATCGGCAAGTTTATCATCAACCACAGCTTCCTGATTCCAGGGCTTATCGGTGTAGGCTCTGCCTGCTTCGCTGGCTACATGCTGGTAAATCTGTTCTATTAAAAACTTTGAATATCTTGATAAAACAATCCCCCTTAGCTATTAGCTAAGGGGGATTGTTTTATGTGTAATCTTATAATTTTTTAGTGGAGCATCTCGTCTAACGCCCACATAATCAAACCAGCTTCTCGCGCTTCGTCAGACATTATCGTATGCTGGTCCTTCACATGCCGCCTTACCCAGCCCCATTTGATGCCATTTGCTTTGCAGATTTCTTTGTATGGCGTGCCATTTTTTTGCATTCTGTAAACATCCATAAAATCATGGTCAGCAATTTGGTCTGCTATATAAAGAGTAATAATAAAATCTTCCAATGTCATATGTGCATCCCTTGCACGCTCAAAAGAATACCATGAAGTGTTCTGCACTCTTTTCACGATGTCTTTCCTCTGTTGATCCTGCTCAATTTTCTTATTCTTCTCATGATTATGATGATTTTCATGATTGTTTTGTTGGTTTACCTGATTGGTTGCTCCCTGAGGCTTTGCCAAAACAGGCGCAGCAAACATCCCCATGGAAAAACAAACAACAAGCAATGAAGCAGCTGATTTTTTTAACATTCCTGATTGCATAATATAGCCTCCTTTTAAAATTTTTGCCTTTCGACTTCATTCTAACATAAAAATCACATGCCGTTGTAAAATTTGCGAGAGCAAATTCTCAGGATATTTTATTTGTTTTCCCGTAACATAAAGTTCTATAATAAGAGATATGTAATGCACTTTCTCTCTTTGCCTTGACCAGCAGTAATGGCAGTAGAATTGTGAAGGCTGATGATAGGTATTACAGCTATTTATTCTGTACAGGATGACAAAACTAAGGCAGTTTCCTTTCCTGCCTTGCTAAAGGTGGTTTTCATATGGATTCATTTAATTATTATGCTCCGACCAAAATTGTTTTTGGCAAAAATACTGAAAAAAGGGTTGGAGAATTAGTAAGAAAATCCGGCTGCAAAAAAGTCCTCGTTCATTACGGAGGCAGCAGTGCCAAAAAATCCGGCCTTCTTGAGCGCATCTTTGCCTCTTTGAAAGAGTTTGGCATTGCCTATGCGGAATTGGGCGGCGTTGTTCCCAACCCTCGCCTCAGCAAGGTTTATGAGGGAATCAGATTATGCCGCCAGGAGAAGATTGACTTCATTATAGCAGTCGGCGGCGGCAGTGTCATTGACAGCGCCAAAGCCATCGGTTATGGCGTAGTTAATGAGGGTGACGTCTGGGATTTATATACCGGCACGCAACTGCCGATTAATGGCTGTCTTCCTATCGGTGCCATTGTAACAATACCGGCAGCAGGCAGTGAAATGAGCAATGTGTCCGTCATTACAAATGAACAAGGCTGGTTGAAACGTTCTTTGGGCTCCGAAGCCGGTTATTGCCAGTTTGCCATCATGAACCCCGAACTCACCTATACATTACCGGCTTATCAGACCGCTAGTGGCGCAACCGATATCCTGCTGCATACAATGGAACGCTATTTTGCTAACTGCAAAACCTTGGAAATTTCAGATTCCTTGGGAGAAAGTTTAATGCGGTCAGTGATGTATAATGTAAAAGTGCTTCTAAAAGAACCTGAAAATTACGAAGCAAGGGCTAACATCATGTGGGCAAGCAGTCTATCCCATAATGGCGTAACAGGTGACCGCAGCTATGGCGACTGGGCCTGCCATCAGCTTGAACACGAACTGGGCGGCATCTTTGATATTGCGCACGGTGCAGGGCTGGCAGCCGTCTGGGGCAGCTGGGCGCGTTATGTTTATGAGGAAAACCCTGCCCGCTTTGCTCAGTTTGCCGTTAATGTCTTAAATGTACCCAACCATTTTGATAATCCTGCGAGGACAGCACTGGAGGGCATTAAAGCTATGGAAGACTTCTTTCATAGCATTGGTATGCCAACAACAATCAAAGAGATGGGCATTGATTTGACCGCCGAACAAATTAAAGAGCTGGCCTACAAATGCAGCTTTATGGACAGGCGTACCATTGGCTCATTCAAAAAACTTGCTATCCCTGATATTGAGGAAATTTACCGTATGGCACAATAGATATAAAAATAATACCCGGTTCTGATGTGACCCCAATAAGTTAGACTTTATTGCGTAGTAGTTTTTAACTGCTACGCAATTTTTATGCAGCCAAAAGGTTGAGCCTGTATTCTACTGGACTCAGCCATCCTAGTTTCTCTTTGATTCTTTTTTCATTGTA
>JBOFWD010000160.1:0-5911 GCA_051653445.1 Acidaminococcaceae bacterium
CTAAGAGGAATTGGCGAATCGACTGTTGCTGAAAAGTTGGACGATATTATTATGTCGCAAACTAATCCTACCATTGCAATTTATGCCAGAAACGGCGAAATTATTATCAGGATTACAGCTAAAGGCACTGACTATGACACGGCCGAAACAATGATTTCTAAAATGGAGACAGAAGTTCGCAAAAGACTGGAGGATAATATATATGGTGTTGATAACGAGTCTTTGGCAAAAAGGCTTGGCGACGAATTACTGGAAAGGAATGCTACCATTTCCTTTGCAGAGTCTTGCACAGGTGGTTTAGCCAGCAGCATGCTGACAGATATAGCAGGAAGTTCCGGCTATTTAATTGGCTCGGTTGTGTCTTATAGTAATACAGCTAAAGCTAGTGTTATCAATGTGTCTGAAGAAAGTTTGAGAAAATTTGGGGCTGTAAGTGAGCAGGTTGCATGTGAAATGGCCGTTGGTGTCAGAAATCTCTTTGGAACTACTTTAGGAGTTTCCATAACGGGTATTGCTGGGCCTGGTGGTGGTTCTGCTGAAAAGCCTGTTGGCTTAGTATATATGGCTATAGCTAGTGAAAAGGGAACTGTTTGTCAAAAGCATAATTTTACAGGCAGTCGAACAGATAACAAGTTGCGTAGTGTATTAGCCGCTTTTTCGCTGGCTTTGGACAAATTAATTGAAGATTTTTAGGAGGAATTATGACAAACAACACAAAAGAAATGTTCGGTGAATTATTGTTAGACAAAAAAATAGTAACTGCACTGACGGGAATGGGCTTTGAAGAGCCATCTCCAATCCAAAGAGAGACGATACCTATTGTATTAGAAGGAAATGATGTAATAGGTCAGGCGCAAACAGGAACAGGAAAGACAGCGGCTTTTGGTATTCCAATTGTGCAAAATATTACTGACCATCGCCATATTCAGGCTCTCGTCATGACACCGACACGCGAACTTGCGATACAGGTAGCTGAAGAAATTGGCAAAATTGGGCAAACAAAACGTATAAAAGCATTGCCTGTTTATGGTGGACAGCCGATTGATCGTCAAATTCGTTCCTTGCGCAGTGGTGTGCAGATAGTTATTGGCACACCAGGAAGATTACTTGATCATATTCGCAGGGCAACGATAAAATTAGATAACATAAAATTCCTGGTTGTTGATGAAGCCGATGAAATGCTTGATATGGGTTTTGTTGAAGATATGGAAGAAATAATGAAAAATCTTCCTGTTGAACGCCAGACATTATTGTTTTCTGCTACTATGCCGCGCCCAATACTCAGTTTAACCAAAAAATACATGAAAGCGCCGAAATTGGTCGCTATTCATAAGGAAGTCGTCACGGCTCCTTCAGTTGATCAGTTCTACTATGAGACCAAGGACAAAGTTGACGGTTTATGCCGTCTGCTTGATGTGGAAATCAATGGAAAATTAATTATTTTCTGCCGTACTAAAAAGGGCGTCGATGAGCTGGTAATTTCTTTGGGAACACGCGGCTATCTCGCCGAAGGTTTGCATGGTGATTTGAGTCAGAACCAGCGTGATCGTGTTATGAAGAAGTTCCGCGCCGGACGTGTAGATATTCTTATAGCTACTGATGTTGCTGCTCGCGGTCTGGATATTGAAAATATTACTCATGTTGTCAACTTTGATATTCCTCAGGACCCGGAAAGCTATGTTCATCGTATTGGCAGAACCGGACGTGCAGGGAATAAAGGTGTCGCGCTAACATTTATTACTCCTCGTGAATTCCGTCAACTGAAGTTAATTGAAAAAGCTGTAAATATAAAAATCGTTCGTCGTCAATTACCTACAGAAGCCAATGTATTAGAGAGACAAAGAGAAATTATTGTTTCTAAATTGCAAAGTGTACTTGATCAGAACAATTATAGCGATTATTTGGCTATTATCAGTACGCTGACAAAAGATTACAATGCGGACGAGATTGCTGCAGCTGCTGTAAAATTGATGCAGGAAGGCAACAAAGCAATGGAAGCTCCGGCTGAGAGCACAGTTTCTCCAGATATGGCGAACACAGGCGCACGTCCTGGTATGGTTCGCATGTTTGTTAACATAGGTCGCAGCCAAAAGATTACTGTCAAAGATATAATTCAGTCTATTGCCATAGAAGCTGATATTCCTGGCAAGGATATCGGAGCAATCAGTATTTATGACAAATTTACTTTTGTTGAAGTGCCTGAAGACGTTGCTGAGAAGGTTTTAGCTGTCATGCACCGTAATACGATAAAGGGTTATAAGGTAAATGTTGAACCAGCACGTGCAAGAGATTAAAAGAAATATTTTTTAATGACAATGGAAGCAGTTTTTCTTATTTTTGAAAAACTGCTTCTCTATTTTTTGTTATTTTTTCCGATTAATGATAAAATAATCTATATTTTTAAAAAAAATAAAGGTTATTTGAAATTTGTGTCGAATATTCAGCAGGTAACTCAAAATGTGTGGATATAATAAGAGGAGGTAACTATAGGATGTATAGTTATAGCATGCAGCTTGGTGGCAGAACTCTGACCATTGAAGCTGGAAAAATTGCAAAACAGGCAAATGGCTCGGTGTTGGTACGTTATGGTGATACGGCCGTCGTTGTCGCAGTAACCGGAACAAAGGTCCCCAGGGAAGGTGTGGACTTTTTCCCGCTGACAGTAGATTTTGAAGAAAAAATGTATGCCGTAGGAAAAATTCCCGGCGGCTTTATAAAAAGAGAAGGTAGACCAAGCGAGGCTGCTATTTTGACGAGCAGATTGATTGATCGACCAATCAGACCGATGTTTCCAGATGGCTATCACAATGATGTACAAATAGTTGCCACGGCGGTATCAGTAGATCAGGATAATCCTCCTGATATGGCAGCGATGCTTGGTGCTTCTTGTGCACTTTCTATTTCAGACATTCCATTTGAAGGACCTATTGCCGGCGTTCGCATTGGTTTAATTGAGGGAGAGTTCATTGTTAATCCTAACGTTGAACAATCAAAAATCAGCGAGCTAAGTCTTGCCGTGGCAGGAACAAAGGACGCCATATTGATGGTTGAAGCTGGTGCTAAGGAAGTTTCTGAGGAAACTATGCTCGATGCTATCTGGTTTGCGCATGATATTATAAAAGAATTAGTTGCTTTCCAGGAAAAGATTCAGGCAGAGATTGGCAAAGAAAAGATGGAAGTGCCTGTTTACATACCACCGGCTGAAATAGTTGAAGATATTCGTGCTTTTGGTGAAGAAAAATTAAAAGCTGCTCTAATGGATGCTGACAAGCTACATCGTGAAGAAATGGTATCTCAAGTAAAAAAAGAAATTGCAGAAGTTTTTAATGAAAAATATCCGGAGAATGGCAAAGATGTAGCTTATGTAACGCAAAAGCTTATTAAAACTGTTGTTCGCAGAACGATTTCGGTTGACAAAATTCGTCCGGATGGACGTCAATTGGATGAGGTACGCCCGGTAACATGCGAAGTAGGTCTTTTGGCACGCCCGCATGGTTCTTCATTGTTCACACGTGGACAAACGCAAATCCTGAATGTTTTAGCTTTAGCACCTTTGCGCGAAGTACAAATAATTGATGGCCTAGGCGTAGAAGAAACAAAACGGTACATTCATCATTATAATTTCCCTCCTTACAGCGTTGGCGAAACAAAGCCTCTTCGCTCTCCAGGACGGCGTGAAATTGGTCATGGTGCCTTGGCTGAGAGATCATTATTGCCAGTCATTCCTTCTGAAGAAGAGTTCCCGTATGCAATTCGTCTCGTTTCAGAGGTTTTGGAATCAAATGGCTCTTCTTCGATGGGCAGCGTTTGCGGCAGCACTTTATCCTTGATGGATGCAGGCGTGCCGATTAAGGCTCCTGTTTCAGGCGTTGCGATGGGCCTTGTTAAAGATGGTGAATATTTCACTATCCTGACCGATATTCAAGGTTTGGAAGATGCTCTTGGAGATATGGACTTCAAGGTTGCCGGTACGGAAAAAGGCATTACCGCCATTCAAATGGATATTAAAATTGATGGCATCAATAAAGAAATTTTCCAACAGGCATTGGCACAGGCTAAAAAAGGCCGCGCTTTCATCCTCAGCAAGATGCTCGAAGCGATATCCGAAGCAAGGAAAGAACTTTCTCCTTATGCGCCTAAGATTACCACCATTAACATCAATCCTGATAAAATTCGTGACATAATCGGCCCTGGTGGCAAAATGATTAAAAAGATTGTTGACGAAACAGGTGCGAAAATCGATGTTGATGATAGCGGCAAGGTATTTGTTGCTGCTGTCAACAGTGAAGCAGCACAGAAAGCAATTGATATGATTGAAGGTATCGTTGCAGTTGCAGAGGTTGGCAAAGTTTATACCGGTAAAGTTACCAGACTGATGAATTTTGGCGCTTTTGTTGAAATATTACCTGGCAAGGAAGGTCTTGTACATATTTCGCAGCTTTCTACCGAAAGAGTGGAAAAGGTAGAGGATGTAGTTTCTGTTGGTGATGAGATAGCAGTTAAAGTTGTAGAGATTGACCAGAAAGGTCGTATTAATCTTTCTCGTAAAGCTGTTCTGCAAGCCTAAAATATTTACAAAAGCCTGTGCTATGCACAGGCTTTTCTTGTCTGTAAACATGTATAATGCTATAATTAACCAATTAAACTATTTACAGTATAAGGAGCATAGATATGCGAGTTCGTGGTTTTGAAAAAGTTGCTGAATATGCAAATTTTGATTTTTTATTGCCGATGCGTAAAACAAAATGTTCAGCCGGATATGATTTTTACCTGCCGGAGGATATTACATTGCCGCCAGGACAGGTAACCCTTGTTCCTACAGGCGTTAAAGCTTATATGCAAGAGAATGAATATCTTGGCATGCATCTGCGTTCAAGCATTGCAATGAAAATGTGCCTGACAATGATTAATAATCAGGGAATCATTGATGCAGATTATTATAACAATAAAGACAATGAGGGCCATATTAAGCTCTTGGTATATAATCTTAATGACCATGAAGTTACCTTGCAAAAAGGTGAACGAATTGCCCAAGGTATTTTTTATAATTATATGTTGGCTGATGCTGATGTTGAAATTCAAAAAGAAACACGCAGTGGCGGGTTTGGTAGTACAAAGTAACAATTGTGTTTGACAAAGGAACTTATATTAGTATATAATTACGCTAATTAAAAAAAGAATGATAGAGGAGCGGGAAGCATTATTAGTTCGTGGAGAAGGGATTTGTTGATGCGAATGAAAGGGTTACCGCCGAAGTATGACAGTGGCCGCACTGTTGTGCTGGGCCGCTGGTTAAGAGCTGTCGGACTGTCGCCAGTATTTTGGTGGAGTGCTATCTCATAATGCTTCAGATACCGGATAATCTTAGGTATTTAAAAGCCGTTGGGATGCCCGACGGCTTTTATTTTATAATTAAGGAGATGTTTGAATTGACTCGTATTCTTGTTAATGGTGCATTGGGTCGTATGGGTAGTGAAGTTGTAAGAACTGTGTTGCAACAAAATGACATGGAGCTGGTTGCTGCTGTTGATATAATGGCTAAAGATAAAATGATTGAAGGTACGGGTCTTGCATTTGAGACCGATTTGGAAGTTGCACTAACAAAAACAAAACCGGATATTGTGGTTGATTTTACGCGGCCGGACGTTGTTATGAAGAATCTGAGAAAAATTTTGTCTGCTGGTGCATATGCAGTTGTTGGCACTACAGGATTTTCTCAGGCGGATATGTCCGAACTGGATGATTTGGCAAACAAAAATGATACAGGCATTTTGATTGCGCCTAATTTTGCTCTAGGAGCTATTTTGATGATGAAAGTGGCTTGTGAAGCAGCAAAATATTTTCCGCAAATTGAAATTATAGAATTACATCATGACCAAAAACTTGATGCACCATCAGGTACAGCTATTTT
>JBOFWD010000161.1:0-8265 GCA_051653445.1 Acidaminococcaceae bacterium
TTGTTGGTTTATCGTGCAGGATTATTACTTGGTTTCCAATGATTTATAAACAAATGACAAAAAGCTCTTACGGTTGCCGGCAACCGTAAGAGCTTATTGCATATGCGTTTTTACTCTATTGTTTCAAAAAAGAAGCGTATCGGTAAATTTGATGCGCCAGGAGGCGAAAAGAATATGTGTCCGTCGCTATAGCCCTTCGCTGAAGTCACTACTATTGTTTCTGTACCCGTTTTGCCAAAAGCAGTGCTTTCTGCTGGAAACAGGGTTAATTTTTCTTTTCCATCTTTTACAACGCTGCCGGCACCGGCAAACCAGCCACCCCAAGGATTCAGTCTGATGTTTGTTTTAGGGTCTCCCTTAATCTTATAAGAAAAATCATAGACTATGCCATAGTTACCGTAATTTATTGTTTCTTTGCCTGTAGTCGCATCTATGCCTCGCGCATAAGCATCAAGTTCGTTATCTGCCAGAAGGACTCCTATGACCTTGCCCTCATCAGGCTTATATGATTTTTTAAGCGTTACAATCCTATCAGCCAGTGGAAATGTTCCTCTGAGCACAGTGCCTTCGTCCGGAGGCAATATTTTTAAAGTTTGTAAAGCTTCTTCAACAGCGATTTCGGCAGGAAACATGATTACAGTAACTTCCGTAAGCTTATCACAGGAAAAATCAAGCATGCCCGTCAACAATTCTCCCGGCTTCACGCTTACACCGTCGCCAGTTAAAATTTCCTTAAAAGTATTTTTTGTTAAAAAATGAATTTCAGGGTTCTTTTCGGAAAAATACTGTTTTTGTACTTCTTTACCAGCTCGCAAATAGTCCAAATCAGGTTGTGAAACACCCTTACGTCCAATTTCTATTTTATCTGGATATTGATCAACATTACGAAAAACAACGGCAAATTTTTTTAAGCTATTTGTATCATTTACATGATGAAAAAATAAACGAACATCCCCCACAACTTTGTCCTGATACATAATTCCACTTGACTTTACCATTTCAGGACTATCAGAAAAAAGCAAGGTTGGGCCACTCTCAACAATCTTAACCTTTGCGTCTTCATATTTCGGTATGCCATTACGCCAATTCCAGTTCTCCTCCTGTGCGAAAACCGGTTTCACAAAAACACCTACCGATAACATAAACAAACATACAGCAAAAAACTTTCCCCTAAAATGCACAGTAAAAATCCTCCCGATTTAAGTTTATTTAATGACAGTTACAACATATAAGGGTATATCACAAACAGTGATATACCCTCTTCTAAACGATTAATTTTTCATATCAATGATATAACGAACTATTTCTTGCTATTTTCGTAATCCAATAAAAACCTTTTTAATCCTGAATCTGTCAGCTTATGTGCTATCATTTCCCGGATTACATTTGTCGGAATTGTTGCTATATTAGCCCCTGCAAGCATCACACGGTTCACATGCTCGATGTCACGAATACTGGCTGCTATTATTTCAGTATCCAACTCATATTTTCTGAATACAGATGCCATGTCCTTGACCAGCTGCACACCATCTTCACCAATATCATCCAAACGACCAACAAACGGGCTTACATATGTTGCTCCGGCATTTGCCGCCAACAAAGCCTGGGGCAGACTAAAAACTAATGTTACATTAGTTGCTATACATTCAGCAGCTAAAATTCTTACTGCTTTTAAGCCTTCAACTATACAAGGAATCTTGATTACCACATTAGGTGTAATTTTAGCAAGTTTACGGGCTTCTTCAACCATTCCCTCGCATTCCGTGCTTATAACCTCTGCACTGATAGGGCCATCAACAATATGACCAATTTCTTTGATAACCTCTTCCTGAGGCCGTCCTGTTTTAGCTATCAAAGTGGGATTAGTTGTAACACCATAAACAATTCCCCATTCATTTAACTCTCGTATTTCCTCAACATTTGCAGTATCGACGAAAATTTTCATCTACCAGTAACCTTCTTCCTCTATTCAGCAGATTGTACTTAAAACAATGTTATTTACCATTATACAACAAAAGCGATTATCATACAAAATTAATGACACAAATAAGCAAAATAAAAAACAAAAAACATGAACTGTGATGTTCATGTTTCATTCAATAAATTGGTGCCGAAGGCCGGACTCGAACCGGCACGTAGGGTAACTACGCTTGATTTTGAGTCAAGTGCGTCTGCCAATTCCGCCACTTCGGCACGTTTTGTGTTCGCCAAGGAACATTAGTAATATTACCATCCGATGATATAGTTGTCAAGCAATTTTTCAACATTTTTTGTTGTTTTTTTATTTGACTAAATACAGCTTTGCTAATCCTGCGTCAAAATTTTCTGCACTCTGCCCACCAAATTTTGCTCATCCAACATAACTTTTATCCCGTGGGGGTGAGTTGGACTATTGGTCAAAATTCTTTTCACATGTCCACGTGTTAGCTTACCTGTCGGCTGGTCCTTTTTCAAAACAACATCCACGAGTATCCCTGGCTTTATATTCTTGCGACTCTGTCCATCCATATAATTACCTCATTTTTAGCTATTATTATTTTTTAATAGAAGTTAAGCGTTTTTCCAGCTGCATGGCCAAAATAACACCCAATATTGCTGTTAAGAACTGTGGCCAGCCCATACTGAACAAAATTACATCTGCAATCTGATTCTGCAGGCCCAACAAACTTAAAAGAATGCTCGATAGCAGATATAAAGCAAGCGTTTTTAAAGCTGGTGCCAAAATAATTACCCATTTGCTCCAAAATTTATCGCAAATAAGCACCAATGAAAAGTTACCTAAGAATATAACAGGTATCATCAAGGGAATAATGATATGCCCCTGCATAAAAGCAAAAAGAGGCAAAACTGCACTAATTATTATCGCGGCAGTTAAATTGGCATATCTCACAGCTATAACCATAATTGCGTTGAGCATTGTGCCAATAACGATAATTGAGAGCAGCGGCGGCAAAGGCAAAAATAAGCGTATCTCTTGCACGACAATTGCCATCGTTAACAAAACAGAACCTCTGGCTAATGTTCTAAGATGAGAATTGCTTTCCACAATATTTTCCTCGTTTTTTAATATTATTTTAGCGGGCATTCCCTCGAGACAAATTTCTTATAATCAGAAACTAATTTTTTGGTAATAGGACCAACTTGTCCCTCAGCAATAAATTTTCTGTCGATTTTAGTTACCGGTAGTATTTCACACCTTGGCCCGGCTATAAAAGCTTCTTCCGCCTTCAAGACGAATTCCAGATCAAACGCCTTTTCAATTACCTGCAGGCCAATGTCAACTGCCAGGCGTTCCTTGATCAAACGTCTTGTAACAGAGTTGAGAATCAAGTTGTTCGCGGGATGTGTCCAAATCAGTTCATCCTTTACAACAAAAAAATTGCTCTCCGTTGTTTCGGTAATCTTACCATCCTCACGTATAAACAATGCGTCAAAAGCTCTGGACACACGAGCCTTTTGTTTGGCAAGGACAGCAGGAAGCCTGTTTAGAGTATTCAAATCGCAGCGTAGCCATCTTACGTCCTGTTCCGTGATAAGGTTCACACCTTTTTCCTGCTTAGCAGATAAATCTTCTCTATCATTCTCGATAACCAGCATTGACAGTTGAGGTACGGTCATTTCTGGAAAATCAAGGCCATAAGGTGCTTCACCACGAGTAATCTGAGTATAAATTTCTCCGTTTTCAAGACCGCTTGCGGCAATCAATTCCTCATGAAAAGCAACAAGTTCTTCAACCATATAAACGCCGGGGATTTTAACAGAAATTACCGAGTTGAAAAAATTTTCCATATGTGGCACTACGGCAAAACTACGTCCGTTGTAAACCGGTACTATTTCAAAAACACCATCGCCAAATTGATATCCTCTATCAGAAAGGGATACTTGCCCTTCCTCTTTCTCAACTATATCGCCATTTATCAGCACAAGATTTTTTAACATTACTTTTACTCCTCCCACAGAGAAACTATTAAAGAGTATTCTTTTGAATTTTGCACAATTGAGGTATAATGTGAATACTAAGATTTATTATAACATAGACAATGCAAATTTACATTTTGAAAATTCAGGAGGAATCGATAATGATGACAGAACAAGTCATATATAATGCAGCTAAATATGCAAAGGAAAATGGTATAAACCATATTGTTATAGCCTCAGTTACTGGCGCATCTTTACCAGAACTTTGCCGTCATTTTGATGGCAAAGTTATCTGTGTTACTCATGCTTATGGTTACAAAACTCCGGGTGAATGTGAATTCCCAGCAGACCTTAGAGCTGAATTTGAAGCTAAAGGAGTCAAATTCGTAACAGCTGCACATGTTTTATCCGGTGCCGAAAGAGGCATCAGCAACGTATACAAAGGAATGTACCCCACCGAAATAATTGCGCAAACATTAAGAATGTTCGGCGCCGGCACAAAAGTTGGAGTAGAATGTGCCATAATGGCTTTGGATGCAGGTTGTATACCATTTGGCCAAAAAGTAATTTCTCTAGGCGGCACTGGTCGCGGTCTTGATACGGCCATCGTTGTAACTCCCGGTTACGCCCAGCGCGTTTTCAGTACACAAATTAATAAAATAATCTGCAAACCGGAGTGATACTATTTTGGGGCAACGTAACAAGCTAATCGACAACCTTCGCGGCATTTGCATGCTTGGCGTAATTGCCATTCACGCCGGCTCTTCTATCGCCTTATCCGCGTCACCAAACGTACATATATACATGTTATTCGAAGTCCTTTCACGCTACAGCGTGCCGGCTTTCTTCTTCATTTCCGGCTACGGGCTTTTTGCATCATATGGTCTTTATCAAAATCTGGATTATCTTCCCTACCTGCAAAAGCGTTTTAAAAGTGTAGGCTTGCCCTACGTTATTTGGTCAATTCTCTATTTATTGTATTATCAATTTGTCACACCAGGAAGTGTAAGCTGGTCCCCTTTCGAATTGTTTTTCACGCTCTTTTTTGGTCTGGCATCTTACCATATTTACTTTATGGTCATACTATTATGGTTCTACCTGCTATTCCCTTGCTGGCGGTTATTGCTGCGATGGATGCATAAAATCTCGCTGCCGCTTTCACTAACAGTCCTTTTTTTCTTGCAGCTTGGAATAAATTACTGGACATGTCACTATTGGTCTTACCCAGCCTGGATTGCCGAAAATCAATTCTTACTTAATATGTTAAATTATAGGCTGAACTATCTGCCTTTTCATTATCTGTTCGTGTTTATTATGGGTGCCCTTGCCGCTATTCATTACGAAATTTTTCTCAATATGTTGCGAACCCGGTTTCGTCTGGTAACAGCTTTCTTCACCCTGACAGTAATATTGATGTCATCACGTTTCTATTATCTGCTTAACGTTAAGCACTTAGACCTTGAAAGCATAACCAACACTTTGCAGCAATTAAGCCCAGAGGGGTTCCTTTATACAGTGTCCAGCCTCCTGTTTTTCTCTGCAGTACTCTGTAAGGCAGAAAATGAAAATATTTTCTTAAAACTAAATGATGCACTCTCTAATAATTCTTACATAATTTATCTGATTCACCCATTTTTTCTCGATCAGGTTGTTGCGATACTTGCACGTTTCTTCAAAAATTCTAACGATATCCCTGCTTTTCTAACTTACTTTTCGGTACTGATTTTATCAATGCTGGCAAGTCTTTTAATCAAAAAGCTCGGGAAGCAATTACCGCTCGTATCTCTGCTGCTGACTGGGAAAAACAGATAACACCGGACACTTTAGCCAAAACTAAAAGCGCAACAAAGAAAAAATCTTTGTTGCGCTTTTGCTATTCAGTCAAAATCATTTTGCATTTGGCATCAATGAGATTGGGTTGAAATATTTTAATGAGGTGAGGCAACTGATTCTTACTTGCTTTGGGCTGTAATTGTTCCCAATGAAGAACTGTTAACTGCATCATTTTCTGAGCACGTATGCGCATATGCTCCGGTAATGTGTTCACCTCCCATAATTCAAACCACTGATTAAATATATCTGTTTCCGGTTTATTCAGTGAAAGTCTGGAAACGTGCAAAACCAAGTCTCGCATTGTTCGCACTATAAGTCTTGCGACTTCTAGCTTGTATGTATTTTTTCGTATATCCTGCTTATAGAAAGAATCGAGCAAAATAAACATTGCCAATTGCCATGGATAATAAATTTTAAGAGCACTCTCAAAACCATCCCAGGCAGCATGCATTTTTACACTTGAACCCATCATTATTATTGAATATGAAATGATTTGCTTTTCCTTGCTTTTGGCAACGAAAGAAAAGAAAAACCACATAAGTTGCTGCGCCATTTCTGTCCAATTTCTTCTGGCAATTTGACCAATAAGCTGCACCCACTCATATACTATTTTTTTCTTCTGTTCAAAGCTGAAGATATCTTTTCTTAACATCAAAGCAATAAAATCATAAACACACACCAAAGCCTTACCCCAACGATGATCAGCGGCTGCAAATAATATAGTAAGGCAAAAATCACTTAACAATGCCGATTCAGGGAAAAAATCTCTTTCTTGATAGCTTTTGTTAATCATCTTTAGAGCATAACAAAAGGTTTCTTCGCTGCGGGCCCTTGTTGCAGTAATTAAAATATTCTTCAATATCTGCAAAGCCATATCAGATGTTTGATGTTCTTCTTGTGAACTTGCACGATCCATCGTGATAATAATCTTTATGCATTTATTACCTATTTCATTAAGAGAGTCTTTAATTGCCAGACAAGCAATCATACCTAAATCATTTATTCCTTCAGTTCTTAAGTCAGGATTATTCAATAGAATTGGCTGATAAACAGGCACTATTTCCGCAAGCAATGTCGTATGGCCCCTACGTAGGGCAATCATACAGACTGTTTTTATTTTTTCAATAAAAACATCTGACCATGCACCATGTTCAATCATGATTTTAAAACGTCTTACCGCCATATTCAGCAATGGCGCAGAATCCAGATTCAACCCGTTAGTAATTGCGTCCAATAATGCTTCTGCCAATAAATTTTTTTCTGTTTGTGACATAGTACCAACATGCTGCGCTTTTCGTTCCAAATCATTAATGGCAGCAGAAAGCGCCTCCAGCTGCGAATTATTTGACTGTTGTGTCTTATCTGCCATGTCGTCATTTCCTTGTCATCTATTATTTAGTATTTACTTTGCCCTGATAAACAATACCACTGGTTGCATCTATTGTTACTTCTTCACCATCATCAAGTTTGTCAACTGCGCCTGCTGCACCGACGATAACAGGTATGCCATAGCTTACACCTAATATGGCAACGGATGACGTTAGTCCGCCCTCTTCTGCTATTATTGCGCCTGCTTTGGTAGCATAGGAAACAACCTCGTCAACAAGGCCGCTGACTACCAGAACATCGCCCTTCTTTAATTTGTCAGTAAAATCCTTGAGTTCCTTTGCAATGCATACTTTACCGGATATAGATCTCTTTCCTATACCAACGCCTGCCAATAATTTAGTTCCCACATTTATCACCTTAATTAAGTTTGTGCTGCCAGGTTTGCCTGCCAGAACCCCTGCTGTAATAACAACGAGATCTCCTTCGTGAATCATATTATTATCTTTGGCACTGGCCAGCGACAATTCAATTAAATCGTCCGTATTGCGTGATGCCGGCCCAAGCAAAGGATAAACGCCCCACAAAAGCTGCATCTTACGTATGCGGCTCTCTCTAGGCGAAACAGCTATTACCAATGCCTGTGGGCGATATTTAGCTATCATGCGTGCGGTATAGCCTGACTCAGTAACAGAAATTATAGCATTAGCTTCCAGCTCCTGAGATATTTGCACCGTTGCATGACTTATTGCGTCTGTTGTATTGGTGTTTTTGCCGATTCCTTTTTCTTTAAAAATATTAACATAATCAAGTGCTTCTTCTGTACGCCTGGCAATTTTCGCCATTGTCCGTACGGCCTCAAGAGGATATTTACCGGAAGCAGTCTCACCACTAAGCATAATAGCATCTGTTCCGTCAAAAATCGAATTAGCGATATCACTTGCTTCGGCCCGTGTAGCACGATAACTGTTAATCATGCTTTCCAGCATTTGTGTTGCCGTTATGACCGGCTTGCCAACCTTGTTGCAGCGCTTGATAATATCTTTCTGTACCAATGGCACAATCTCAGCCGGTATTTCTACACCAAGATCGCCGCGTGCAACCATTATGCCATCAGCCACTTTTATTATCTCTTCAATATTACGGACGCCTTCTTCATTCTCAATTTTAGCAATGATACCTATTTCT
>JBOFWD010000162.1:0-2477 GCA_051653445.1 Acidaminococcaceae bacterium
CAGCAGTCCAACGAAATCATAGCGATACATATTCAAACCAAAAAGCACCCCGATGCCAACGTCATCTATTCCACCTTCCATAGCACGATCCATTGCTTCGGTATGATAAGCGTAATCGTGTTTAGGACCTGCCGGATGAAGTTTTTCATAACTCTCTTTGTTATAGGTTTCTTGAAAAAGGATGTATGTGCCAATTCCTGCTTCTTTTAATTTTTGATAATTCTCAACAGTAGTAGCAGCTATATTAACATTCACACGGCGAATAGCGCCGTTTTTGTGTTTTATGCCATAAATTGTCTTGATACTCTCCAAAACATATTCAAGTGGATTATTAACAGGGTCCTCGCCTGTTTCCAAGGCTAGACGCTTATGTCCCATGTCTTGTAATGCCATAACCTCGCGGGCTATTTCTTCCTGTGTAAGTTTTTTCCTGGTAATATTTTGGTTGCTTCGGTGATAAGGACAATAAACACAACTGTTTACACAGAAATTAGAAAGATATAATGGTGCAAACATTACAATGCGATTGCCATAAAGCTTCTGTTTTATTTGCTTAGCTAAAACAACCATCTTCTGATTAAGATCTTCTAAATCACATTCTAAGAGCACCGCTGCCTCGCGATGACTCAAGCCTTTGCAATCTTTTGCACGTTCTAAAATGCCGTTTATCAGTTCTCTGTTACTTTTATTATTCTCAGCATAGAGCAACGAATCCTTGATTTCCTGGTCATCAATAAATTCCGTTGCAATTTTTGAATTACAATCGTACATTAGCAAAACCTCTTTTCACTTAAGTGGGCAAAACACCTGTGCTTTTAAGCTAATTTAGAATAAACCGTTTTGGTACTCACATCTGGAATCATACCCAGTTTGCCGGCTAGTGCGCTGATAATATCAGCAGGGGCATCTACAACGACACTAATTACTGAGATTTTGCGTTTTCTGTAAGGAATTCCCATTCTGCCAACAATGTATTCTCCATATTCATGAAGAAGATCGTTTAATTTACTTGCTGATGCGTTGTTCTCCACAACAATGCCAATCAATGCTAATCTTGTCTCCATAAAAACCTCCTCTGCAATAAAAAAATCCTTGTGCCAAAAAACACAAGGATAGTAATGTACAACAATTAACCGTTTCAAAAAAACGGTTTTGGCAATAACATTCTACTCTCGCCTTCTCACGAGGGACGAACCCTTCGGTTTTAGCACGATTCATTTTTTGTTTTTTGCAAAGGTTTGATGCAAGAACTATTAAACATCATTCTCGACACCTCACCTCATATAATGCATTGAGTGTAACACAATTCGTCGAAAATAACAACAATATTGCGTCAAGTATACATAATTATCTTCTGTATTATAGACCTTAATCATATTCATGATGCTCTTCAATGCCAATGTAATAAGGGCAAAATTCCTTGCCGGTATCTTCATCTTCTTCAACAGCATAAGCATATTTTCTTGTTCCGAAACATAAGTCTTTGAAGCATTCATGATTTTCACAAGTCAGACAACAACCTGGAATACTCTCCAGTGCGTTTATTACAGACATAATTAGCACCTCCTTTTTAATCAACTATGGATATAATATCCAATAAGCCATTAAAATAATATTTTATTTAATTATTTAATTACACAAGGATTCCATATGTTTGCATATATAGGCGTTTTCATATACCACTAAGTTATTTTTATCATTTATTATTTCGGCATGAATATCCTCAACCCTTTATTCTTCTGAAAATTCTTTTTTTGCACAAAGAAAAACCACCCGCTTTATGCAGATGGTTTTTCTTTGTTTTATCTTTTTCAGACCAGATATTATGAGCAAATAACTCCTCTGTGCTATAAATATCTTTTAACTTGCTATTAAAGTACGCCCTTATCTCTTAATTCCTGAACTTTAGAACTATCATAGCCTAACATTGCAGCAAGAATTTCTTCTGTATGCTGCCCAAGTACAGGTGCCGGCTTTTCAACCTCACCAGGAGTTTCAGACATTTTAATCGGAACCCCTGCCATTTTAATTTTGCCGGCAATAGGATGTTCAGTTTCCACAAGCATATGACGTGCAATAACTTGAGGATCTTTTAATACTCTGTCAACCGTATTAATAGGCCCAACAGGAATACCTGCTTCTTTTAAAAGAGTAATCCATTCATCAACTGTTTTTGTTAAGAAAACAGGTGTAAGCATCTCTTTGATAATAGGTTGATGTTCTGTGCGTTTAGGATTCGTAGTAAAGCGTTCGTCATCTGCCCATTCATTATGATTTACCAATGAGCAGAATTTCTTCCAAAGGCTATCATTTCCAATGGCAATAATGACATAACCATCTTGAGCCTTAAAAGATTCAAAAGGAGTAATGGATGGATGACGATTGCCTATTGGTTTTGGAGCAACACCTGTATTTACATAACGTGCAATAGCATTTTCCAGTATTGCCACCTGACAATCTAACATACCTACATCAAC
>JBOFWD010000163.1:0-2070 GCA_051653445.1 Acidaminococcaceae bacterium
TTTATACTTCTGCCGATTACTTATCCTTTTACGTCGCCCTGTGTCCTTATAACCTACAAATACCCAAACTTCATATTCTACCCAAGGCTGATTTTTCGCTGTTACCTTCAGTCTCGTAGTATCCAGCCAATAACTTTCTGCATAATTGGCAAACAACCTGTAGTATTTTTTATAGAACTCTTCCATGGCAGCCACCTCTCCAGGAGTTTCTGACTTTGTTACGTCGCTATTTCGTTACAAACTACCAATTATCCTGCCTGGTTTATTTTTTATTTAAGAAAATTTTCATTTTATTATTCGGCAGCCTGCTGATTTGTTATTTGCAGCTCACAATGCTATAATCAGCAAAGTAAATAAAGAAAAGAGGTAAGCCTATGAACATAAAGAAAGGTCATATTGCAAAAACAATTTTACTGAGCATGAGCTTAGCAACCATATTTTCTTCCGCACACTTTACAGAAAGTGAACAACAAAGTGAAGAGAACTGCATCATGTACACTGTTACTGCCAAAGCCCACGCTGCCTCGCCTGTTTGGAGAAAAGCCCCCACACCAACGGAACATTTTTCCGCAAGCAACCCTGCATCTTTACTTCCCATGTTAACCTGGAGCAAAGTTAAAGGTGCTGTAATATACGAAATAGAATTCCTGCCTTCACCTCTTCCAGACTTTAGCGAAAATAGTCTTTCTGATAAGCACCTCTTCTCCACCCGACAAGTTTATAGTAATGGCTACAACCCCGATTTAAAAGAATTTGCAGCATCAAGTCCAATTTATTGGCGAGTACGTGGTCTTAATTTTGATGGCGAAGCTATCAGTAATTTTTCAGAGCCCGAAAAGCTTTTTTTTGATGACTCGGTCGCACCTGTCAATTCTCCCGTACCAAACGATTCCTACGGCGATATTCACGGCTCCACACTCCTTTATCCGGTATATTCCTGGCTACCTATTGCCCATGCAGCACAATATGAAGTTGAATTACTTGATGCTCCACCGGAAAACCCCAATGGTACAACTCCCTCCATCCATCGCATCTGGTCTGCCATAACCGAACTTTCGGATAAATATGATGACAAAGCTCGCTATTCCTCCAAACCTTTCTATTGGCGAGTCAGGGGACTGGATAAAGATGGTAATCCTGTAGGCGTTTATTCCGACGCTCAAGAATTCAGCATTAATCCTGATGCCGGCTGGGAAATTGCGACATTTGGTGACAGCATCAGTCATGGCGGCGGCAGCCTCTCTTATTCGCCTGTCGATTGGGAATACAGCTATCAGACTTATTTAGATTTTCCGGTCGTTAATTTGTCCTGTAGCGGCGACACCAGCGAAACTGCCGTTGATCGTTTTGACGCAGACGTTCTTCCCTTCCACCCACGCTACCTGATCATACTCGAAGGCTCGAACAGCATACGCGGAGGCACTGCGGCAGAAGAAGTCATCAGTGACCTGAAGACTTTAAAAGCCAAGTGCGAAAACAACAACATAGTACCTATTTTCATGACGCTCCCCCCCATCAACCCGGCAAGCATCGAAAAAGTATTCAATGAACCAACGGCTGAAAATTGGCGCGAAGAAATGGATAAAGTCAATCAGTATATACGAACGGAGACGATAAACATAGATCTCGCCAGCAGGTTGAATTATCCAGATGGAATTTTACCCCCAGCTTTGGCCCTGGATGGTCTGCACCCCGATATTAATGTCAAAAAGAAAATGGCAGCAATCATCAATGCTGAACTGCCTAAAATTTTAACGTCGCAAAAATAAGTTTAAGCAAATAAAAACCCATGAGAACGGTGACGTTCTCATGGGTTTGTTTTTTATTGCAAATTTTTAATTCGCCATATACAGCAGCGGCACTGAGAAAACAAGCATTATCACCAAACCAAGAGGCACACCGACTTTTGCCCATTCTTTGCTGGGAATATCAAGCTTGTTGGCCGAAATGATATTCGGTATATTGCCCAAAATCAACATGCCGCCACTAATCAAAAGGCCCATCAATATTGCGGTAATCTGTCTGTCAGACATCTTGTCGCTAATTTCGGCAGCAGCAAGAGTCGCATTA
>JBOFWD010000164.1:0-9601 GCA_051653445.1 Acidaminococcaceae bacterium
AACTTGTTTGATAATTTCTTTTGCAGTCATTATTTCATTGTCGCCTTTAGGCATAGCAATAACATCACATTCATTAAGCAATCTTACCGCCTTCAAT
Source organism: Acidaminococcaceae bacterium (assembly GCA_051653445.1). GTDB lineage: Bacteria > Bacillota > Negativicutes > Acidaminococcales > Acidaminococcaceae > RZYP01. The sequence goes on from JBOFWD010000164.1 coordinate 98, forward strand.
GTCAAAAGTTCTGGGTCTCCAGGACCGATTCCTACACAATAAAGTTTACCTTTCATAAACAGCACTCCCTTATCTTTTATAATATGATTTATGATTTATGATTTATGTAATAAAATTAATTCTTCTGCGCAATTAGTTTTACCCAAAACACCATGAACATTAGAAAACATTAATGCCGCGGTTTTTATCTTTCCATGAACTCTCTGCTGCATATAATATTCAATCCGCTCATTAATTTTTGCAATAACTTGTCTATCCAGCGCTTCTCTCTTAAGAATTTTTACTGCCTCGTCTGTTGTCAATGCACTGGCAATTTCTTGTCCAATGTTTTTCGGTGCACCCTCAAACATAGCATACAATGCCAGAATCTCCGTCCTGCAATCCGCGTATTTGGAGTGTGTATTCATTACTCCCTGCGCCAGTTTTACCAGTTTTCCGGAATGACCTATGAGCAGCACGCTTTTAAAACCTTTAAAAACAGCATAGTCAAGAAGCTCACCCACAAAATTGCTGCAGGTCACCGCATCACTGATAGATAACTTGAGCATATTCTTTGCAAAATCCTGTCCATAGTTACCAAAAAAAACCAGAAGATTCTCATTGCCCTTACTTTTTTGAACATCAATTTCAACATACATAGTATCTACAAGGGCTTTTTCACTCATTGGCTCAACTATACCACTTGTTCCCAATATGGATAATCCGCCAATAATGCCTAAACGTGGATTGAAGGTTTTCTTAGCTATTTCAATACCTGCAGGCACTGATATTACTACTTTCAGCCCTTTATCATAAGAATAGCAACGGCTAACGCTCTTAACGGCATCAATTATCATCTTGCGCGGAACAGGATTAATTGCTGGCTCACCAACAGAGCACGCCAAGCCAGGCATAGTAACTTTGCCAACCCCAGCACCCCCCAGCAATTCAACCTCTTTTTCAGAACATCTGCTGACTGTGGCGTAAATCAGAATACCATTTGTATCATCCGGATCATCTCCAGCATCTTTGCGTATGGCGCATGATACTACGCCATCAGCGAGCAATGCATCTTCTACTTCCAAATTCAATGATATCCCTTTAGGAGTATCTATCTTTATATAATCAACTTTTTGCATTGAAAAAAGCATTTCCGCTGCGGCTTTTGCTGCCGCAGCAGCACAAGTGCCGGTGGTATATCCATAACGCAATTTTCTGCCTTCAAATACTCTATACTCTTCCACAATTCCTCTCCTCGACAAATTAGACTGCAACTTCAATCTTACCATAAAAAAATAACCTCCTACGGAATCGCAGAGGTTTGAGAAACTGACCAAAGATGCCTAAACACCTTATCAAAAGGGCTATCTCCATCACTCGTGGATTACAGCATGCAAATTTAGGATGGTTCCTGACTTGAACATCAGATGTTCATCACAGTGGCGGGACCGTGGCGGATTTTCACCGTTCTTACCATTTAAGCTTTCACAAGCACCCAAATATTATTAAATTACTTTGCAATTATAACATACACAAGCATTAAAATCTACATTCTATATTAAGAAAATACCTGTGTTCAAACACATAAAATTAAAACTCTGGCGAATATGAATTATGCTTTTTCAAACAAGAAAGATATGAAACTGTTTTATGTTATACTAAAATAAAAAATATTTTTATTATTCTTTTATTATAAGCAAATTTTAGGAGAAAAGGAAAGGTGGTATTCAATGACACATCTACCAGTCTTGATTTATGATCTGGCCATGATACTCCTTGTCGCCAGTATAACGACCTTGCTTTTCAAAAAGTTGAACCAACCACTTGTTCTAGGTTATATAATAGCCGGCTTTTTGACTGGTCCACATTTTAATTTGTTTCCTACGATTTCAGACATGAATAACATCTCAACATGGGCAGAAATTGGTGTGATTTTTTTGCTTTTTGCGCTCGGATTGGAATTTAGCTTCAACAAACTAAAAGGTGTCGGAAAAACAGCAATGATTGGTGCCTTTACAGAAGTATCAGGTTTATTATTAATGGGTTATTTAACAGGCAAAACATTAGGTTGGAGTACTATGGACAGCATTTTCTTAGGTGGTATGTTATCCATGTCTTCTACTACAATCATCATAAAAGCATTCAATGATCTGAAACTCCGAGGTCAGCTTTTTACAGAAAAGGTATTTGGCATTCTCATTGTTGAAGATATTGTAGGCATTATCATGATGGTAATGCTTTCAACACTTGCAAACACTAGTGAATCAGCTGCTGGTTTTGAACTCCTTTTTGATGTTCTGCGCCTCGCCTTTTTTCTCATTCTTTGGTTCGTCATGGGCGTTTATCTCATTCCTTCATTCTTCAAAAAAGCTTATGGCTTGATGAATGATGAAACATTACTTATTGTTTCCATTGGTCTTTGTCTCGGCATGGTAGTTTTAGCAACAAACATGGGTTTTTCAGCAGCTTTAGGAGCTTTTATCATGGGTTCCTTGATAGCCGAAAGCAAGATGGCAGAACGCGCAGAGCATGTCGTAAAGCCTGTGCAGGATCTTTTTGGTGCTGTTTTCTTTGTTTCTGTCGGTATGATGGTAGATCCCAAATTGCTGGTAGAATATGTCTTGCCTATTATGCTTGTTATCTTTACAACAATTGTAGGAAAACTTATTTTTACATCTTTAGGCGTACTTCTTTCAGGTCAATCATTGAACACCGCAATACATTGCGGTTTCAGCTTGGCACAAATCGGCGAATTTTCCTTCATCATTGCTTCTGTAGGCATGAGCTTAGGTGTGATAAGTGATTTTCTCTACCCTATCATAGTTGCCGTCTCTGTAATAACTACATTTACGACGCCATTTTTTATAGGTTTATCCGATTCTGCTTATCAAAAGTTAAAAAGGGCACTTCCGGCTAATACCATTGCATGGCTGAACCGCTATACCACAGATACTGATGCTGCAGGCGAAGGAGATACAGACTGGTCTTCTTTTTTACGTATTTATCTTTCTCGTTTAATCATATATGTGACCCTTCTTACAACCATATCGTTTTTATCCTTAAATTATCTATTGACTTATCTTTTGTCGATACTGCCGCCAACTTATGCCGCTCTATCTACAGCTGGAATTACCTTGCTGACTATGGCACCCTTTTTACGCGCCATGTTGGAAAACCGCGGGCATCACCCAGAGCTTTTTTCCGTTTTGTGGTTTAAAAAGCGTGCAAATCATCTTCCGTTGATATTTTTGGTAACTATAAAAATATCAACAGCTTTTTTCTTTCTCTTTTTAGTATTTTCCAAGATTTTAGGATTTCAATTTATAGCAGCAATCTTTCTTACTTTTATTGCGACAGCAATCATTGCTTCCTCCGATTGGCTTTTAGGGGAATACTTAAAGATGGAATCACGCTTTTTAATCAATCTTAACGAAAAGCAAATTTTAAAAAGAAGGCAGGCTCTAAAAGAACAAAACAGCTCACTGCCTTTAAATTGGCTTGACGAAAAACTATTTATCGTCAGATATGACCTGGAAGGCACCTCCACACTTGCAAACAAAGCGCTCTCCCAACTGACCTTGCGTGAAAACTACGGCGTCAATATCCTTCAGATTATAACTGGCAGCTTCAAGGTGGACATGCCTGGCGGCGCCGACATCATTGCTCCAGGATCATCAATATTGTTCATAGGTACCTTTGATCAAATCAAGTCCCTGAATGCTGCCGCAGAAAACAAGAATCTTGGCCTATCCCTCAAAAACGCTCCAGTAAATTTGCGTGAATTTGTGCTAAATCAACAAGCCGAGGGCAAGTCAGCATTCCTTTACTGTACCATTACAGTTAACTCGACCTCGCCTCTTTTAAACAAAACTATCAAAGCCTCTGACCTGCGTGATAATTGGAATTGCTTGGTTATAGGTTTAGAGCGTGGCAATTATACAATGGTTAATCCCAATATTTCTCTGGTTTTTGAAAAAGATGATCTACTTTGGGTTCTAGGTAAACAAAAAATGATTAATAAATTAGTACGTGAAGAAATTTTATAACAATCAAATTAAAGTTTATATCGGTGAGCAAACCAAATAAAAAGATGACTGCAAAATGCAGTCATCTTTTTATTTTAGTCAGCAAATTTTAATTATTAATCTGCGAATTATATAAATTATAGTATATTCCTTGTTTTGCCATTAACTCTTGATGGCTGCCGATTTCCGCAACCCCTTTTTTATCAAGGACAATGATGCGGTCGGCATTAATAACAGTTGTCATACGGTGAGCAATTATCAAGGTGGTTCTATTCTTAATAAGCTTTTCCAACGACTGTTGAATAACCTTTTCAGTCTTGTTATCTAAAGATGATGTTGCTTCATCTAAGACAACAATCGGTGGCTTTTTCAAAAACATTCTTGCTATTGCAATTCTCTGCTTTTGCCCACCTGATAGTTTAACTCCACGCTCGCCTATTTCTGTCGCATATTTTTCTGGCAGTTCGTCAATAAAATGATCTGCCGAAGCCATTTTTGCTGCCTCTTCTATTTCACTCTGCTCAGCACCAGGTTTACCAAAAGCAATATTGTTGTAAACAGAGTCCGAAAACAAGAATACATCCTGCTGAACAAGTCCTATGTTTTCATGAAGATGTTTTTGCCTTATTTTCTTAATATCGATACCATCAATGGTAATTCTCCCCTTGTCAGGTTCGTAAAACCTTAGCAGCATATTCGCTATTGTCGTCTTACCAACACCAGTTTCACCAACAAAAGCAACTGTTTCACCGGGCAAAATCTTCAGGTTCAAACCAGATATTATGTTTCTGTCATCCGTATAGGCAAAAGAAATATTTTCAAATGCAATTTCGCCCTTTATATGCCAATCATCAACAGCATCATCGGCATCAACAATATCCGGTGCCAATGCCATCACTTCCTGAAAGCGATGAAATCCTGCCATTCCTCTTTGGTACATTTCTGTAAAAACAGTCAAACGAAACATCGGTTTCATAAATAAATTTACATATAACAAAAAAGCAACAAAATCGCTCATTGCCAATTCATTTTTTATTATTAAAAGTCCTCCAACAAACATGACAACCAAGTTTGCGAAATTGGTAAAAAAATTCACACTACCGGCAAAGTGAGCCAAAATTTTATATGATTTCTTTCTTGTTTCCAATAATTCAAGGCATTTTCCCCAAAACTTGTTTAGTTGGTACTCTTCCCGCGCAAAAGCTTTTACGACTCTTATTCCACTCAAACTCTCTTCTGCCTGTGCGCTTAATTCACCGTTTTTAGAGCGGTTGGCACGAAATGCTATTTTCATTTTCTTGTTCACATAAATTGTATGCACTGTTTTCAAAATTAAAAGTGCAGCAACTAGTGCCCCCAGCGATAAATTCATCCAAAAAAGTAAAATAATGGTACCCAGCATTGTTATACTACAAACTATCAAATCATTCGGACCGCGAAATGCAAGCTCACCTATCTCAGATATGTCGCTCGTTAATCTTGAAAGCAGCTGACCAGTACGCGCATTATCGAAATATTTAAAAGACATCCTCTGCATATGAGAAAATAAATCGCGTCGCATATCATTCTCTATGTGAGCACTTAACATATGGCCAACATAACTCACAAAAAATAAAATGAAATAATTAAATACATACAAGAAAACAAGAACCGCAGCATAAAGCATGAGGTCGCCTATCTCATTTTGCGGAACAACGACGTTCAAGACATACCTGACAGCCATAGGAAATATAAGTTCCAATCCTGCTGCAAGCAATGCACCAAATATAACGGCGTATAAAGTTTTCATATAAGGTCTATAATACTTTGTAAATTTTTTTATCATTTTTAGCTCCATTTAACATTAACTATTTTATTTTCCATAAATGCAGCCTATATGCACCTATGATTTTGCCATCCGGGGTAACAGCAGGTGCTTCTATGCCAGCTATTGTTTTGCCATCGGCAGAGATAGCTACCGCCTGCAACGGCCCTTCCGTTGGGAAAAATCCAATTTCTTTACCATCCTTCAAATTAATAATTGATGCTCCGTGGGCTTTATAATTGTGAGTCCTGACGTTTCTTCCAATAGCACACGCAGCTAGTCCATTAGCAAACGCAATTTGTTCAATAGTGCCTAAAGCTTGGTAACGATATTTGAAATTACCATCCTTATCAAAAACAAATAGGGAATTGCTACTTGGATGTTCTACCGGTGTAGGCAATTGCCAGTTTTCTCTATTAAAAGTATTTATTGTGGTAAACACAACATTGTCACCAATTACATAGCCATCACGACCACTTGCATTAAGCCATGCACCATCAACTTGCTGTGGTTTGGATAATTCTCTTTCCCAAACTATCTGTCCCTCACTGTCAAACAAATAAGCGCGTCCGTCACTTGAAGACCCCGCAAGCAAACCGCCGTTCTGCGAATAATTAGGGCTGCCACGCATAACCGTCTTGTTAAAAGGCTGAACGGGTTCGATAAATACAGAATTAATCAAACTACCTGAACGCTTATCCAAAAAATACAACGTATCTCTATACTTCATATTCGGATGAATTTCATAGGAAGAAGCAGAAATTACAATTCTGTTGTCAGCTCCATCAGCGTCACTCCAGGTAATCCAAGTATCCATTACCCCTTGTTCAGGATACTTCCATAACATTTTACCCTGATTGTTGAAAGCAAGGACACGCGCATTATACCCACGTGTCCCATCTTCAAACATCACAAATCTGTAAGCATTGGCAAAAACGTTATTGTCTCGGTCAACGCTTATATGAACAACTGATGGATAAGAGCGTTTTGCTATATCAGCACCAACAGCCTCAACAGTCTCATATTTCCAAATCATATCTCCATTTTCAACATTAAGCGCAAATAATGTGCCAGAAGGGCTTTGTTCGCCTATATACAAAATTTTCCCGTCGCCGCTCAAAGCCATTGACACAAATTTACCCAAACCAAGCGCTCTTTTCCATATTTGGCGTCCATTATTATCAATTAAAACTACTTCTCCGCGATCAGTGCCTACTACCCACGAGTTTATCGCTTCAACATAACAAACCAAGCCCTTAGTAAAACCCATCCGGTCATAATTTTCATTAGCTATATCACCAAGATAGACAGTTGCTTCGTTTTTATTGTTATTTTCATTAAAATAATACCATGGGATTTTATTACCTGTAATCCAAAACAGAAAAATCCATGATAAAGCAAATACCAAAAGCACAAAATGAGTTTTGATTTTTGTCATAAATACCATTTCGTCCAATCATAAATAGTTCTCAAACTACCAAAATAAATTCCGTGCTCAGAAAAAATATATGATATTTTACTAAGCAAAACAATTACTGAAAATGCAATCAAAAAAAAGCAAAAAACCTTTTCCCCAACAGGCCAGTGCTCACTCTTCCTGCTGGAAGTTGATAAAAATACCCCTCTGCTTACCACTGACAACGCAAGAGTTTGTGCACGTCTTAAACATCTTGCCAATAGCGGTTTTGCAATATAAGGCAAGTATCTTATTATACTCTTTTGTCCATTTTTTCTCGCAGACCTTAATCTCAAAGCTATAATTATTTCTCCCGTTTCTGAAGCAAGAACCGGCAAAAATCTTATAGCCGTTACTAACATAAAAGCAATTTGTGGAGATAATTTCCAGGCAGCCAAAGCTTTTAGCATTTGTCTTGGATCTGAACTCCAGCAAACCAGAAGACCAAGTGAGAGCATTATGGACGAACGCAATCCTTGCACCGCGCCATATAATATTCCTTCTCGATAAACAACAATTCCATCCGTAAAGCGTCCCCAAAAACCAGCTCCCGGTTCAACTAATACTAGCAGTGGCGTTCTTGGTGTCTGCGAAAAAAAAAGTGCCTGACTAAACATAGATCCCCATAAACCCAATAGCAATAAAATTGCCATAACTTCCCATTTATATATTGTTGTTCTTGCTGCAAAATGAAAAACCAAGGTTGAAGTAAACAACAAGAATAATGTTCTTGGATTATCGATAACAACCGTGAGTATTGCAAAAGCAAGCAGAACAAGAAGTTTGGTCCTTCCATTTAACCGTCTTGCCCATTCGGCAGAATCACTTCCTTCCCATAACTGACGCATCGACATAACGCTCAACCTCCCTAATGTTAATGCAGGGCGGAACACAAAGGCCCTCTGAGATTCTGAGCATTGGCGGTTCGTTTAATCCACATTTTTTCAACAAAGTTCTATTAGCCAAAACCTTTTCAGCAGAATCATCAGCAATTAATTCTCCATCTGCCATTAGAAAAACTCTATCAGCAATTTCTCCTGCAAGTTCTATGTCATGCGTACAGAATAAGACACTTCCTCCAGCACTTGTAAAATATTTTATAAGAATTTTTATTTCATCCAAACTCTGCTGGTCCTGACCAGCCGTCGGCTCATCCAAAAGAAGAAACTGAGGCTTTCGCGCCAATAAAGACCCCAAAACGGTTCTTAGCCGTTGTCCCTTACTTAGTGCCAACGGGAAATCATTAATATATTTACGCAAAGACATCTTGTCTATAATTAGATCAACATACTGCTCATCTGCTTGTTTATTCTGCCACCACAATTCTTCCTTCACGCTATCTGCGAGAAGCATTAAATCGGGATCTTGGCGCAAATAACCTATGGGCAGTTTTTCAGCATGAACCGAATTAATCAAAGTAATTTTACCAGCAGATGGTTCTGCAAGACCGGCCAACAAATTCATTAAAGTGCTCTTACCTGCTCCATTATATCCCATTAGAGCAATTGTTTCACCCTTGTCAATGCTAAAATTTATATTCTTTATAGTTGGCGATTTTGCTCCTGGATATTTATAAAAAATATCCTTTACTGATAGTAATGGTGCAAATGTCTGGGGAATTGTTTTATCTATTATTTTAACATCTTTCTTGATAGAGCATTCGCATTTTATAGTATTAACAATAATATCTACATTATTGTCCAGTTTTGATAAATTGAGTTCTCTGCCAAGTTTTATAATTTGCGGTTCACGTAAACCTATTAGCTGTTTGGAATTAATTTTGTTCCAGGTTTCTTCGGTTAAACCGTCATAAATAAATTTTCCTTCATACATAACCGCTAGTCTAGGAATATATTTAGCAAGTTCGTTTACACGATGTTCAGCAATTATAATAGTGATCTTGTCCTGCTTGTTAAGCGCTGTTAAAATTTCCATAAATTCTTTTACGCCTTGCGGATTCATTTGGCTGACCGGTTCATCTAAAACCAACAGTTTGGGTTTGGACACAAGCACAGATGCCAGGGCCAGCCTCTGTTTTTGTCCGCCAGACAATTCATGAATACCATGCTTTTCGAAACCTGCCAGGCCTACTTTCAACAGAGCTTCTTTCACTGCCCGCTTTATATAATCGTCTTCTTCACCTTGGTTTTCTAAAGAAAAACTTACTTCATCTTCGACAGTCATGGCAAAAAGCTGGTCATCAGGCGATTGATAAACAGAGCCAACAATCATTCCAACTT
>JBOFWD010000165.1:0-1361 GCA_051653445.1 Acidaminococcaceae bacterium
CTTCCACCAAGGAAGACAATGTTCTGCCGGTAGAACATAGGTGTTCAGCTACCAATAACCATGGTATCATGCCGCTGTCGCAATAGGAAAAATCCCGAAAATAATGATGCGCAGACATCTCGCCACCGTAGAGAATACCATTAGCACGCATGCACTCCTTCATAAAAGCATGCCCACTGCGGCATCTTATTGCCTCTCCGCCCAAACGCTCCACAATCTCAAGTGTATTCCAGGTCAGGCGAGGGTCATACATGATTTTTTCACCAGGATATTTTTTCAGAAAAATCTCTGCCAATAAACCAACAATATAATAGCCTTCAATAAATTCTGCCTTCTCATCAAACAGGAAGCAACGGTCAAAATCTCCATCCCAGGCAATACCGAGGTCTGCTTGTGTTTCTCTTACCGCCTTAGCGGTAATTTCTCTATTTCTGACAAGCAGAGGGTTTGGTACACCATTAGGAAAAGTTCCATCAGGCGCAGCGTTTATTTTCACGAAATTGAATGGCAAATGTTTCTCCAAATGCGAAAGAGCAATATCTGCGCCTCCATTGCCTGGATTAGCAACAATCTGCATAGGTTTCAATTTATCCAGGTCAATATATCTGAGCAAATGATTAATATAAGCAGGCATAATATCTACTTTACGCACAATTCCTGCCTGCTTATTAAGATAAATACCGCGCGGCAATTCCGACTTAACAACCATATCTGCGATATCCATCAGACCTGTTTCGGAAGAAACAGGTCTTGCACCCCTGCGCACAAGCTTCATGCCATTATAATCAGCAGGATTATGGCTAGCTGTAACCATAATACCACCATCTGCGTTCAGATTGGCTGTAGCAAAATAGACCATCTCAGTCCCGCATTCACCAATGTCTATTACATTGGCACCGCCATGACACAAACCTTCTGACAATGCTTTCAAAAGACTTTCTCCTGTAGTCCTTATATCACGGCCAATAACGACTTCCCTTGCTCCATACATAACGGCAAATATTCTGCCTACAAGATAAGCCATCTCTTCATTCACTTCAGATGGAACCAGGCCCCTGATATCATAGGCTTTAAATGCTTTTTTATTCAACATCAAGCAAATCCCCTTACATAATTTCCGTTTTTTGTTAAATACCGTTTTATTAGTTTCTACTTTTTAATACGAAAATCCTGCTAAGACAGCAGGATTTTCGTACAACCTTTTTCTTTTATCCGTCTATCAGCGTCTTTATTGTCTCTTTAGTTTTGAAAAACTTAAAGTTTGTAACCAGCCTTGGCCAGAAAGTTTTCTGCCGCAGGGCCCAAATACCATCTTATAACTGTGAAAAAAGGTCTGTATGCGCCATCCCTATCAGGTGACA
>JBOFWD010000166.1:0-2045 GCA_051653445.1 Acidaminococcaceae bacterium
CTTTTGAAGTTGATAATGTGCGCGTAGTCGCTATGGGTTAATCTGATAAAAAAGTCCTGATTGTAAAAACAATCAGGACTTTTTTTAATAAAATAGCCGTATGCTTGCATATTATATAAAAAACTAAAATTTTATTTCAGGCATGAAAAAAGACCCTCGAAAACATCGAGAGTCTTTATTTTTCATGGTCGGGGCGACAGGATTCGAACCTGCGGCCTCTTAGTCCCGAACCAAGCGCGCTACCAAACTGCGCTACGCCCCGTTACAACGTTTATATTATATAAGATTGTATTTTGTTTGTCAAATAAGTTTTGCCTTTACGATTTGGTTTGATAAGCTCTGGAGCGTGTTCCAAAAGTCACTTTAGTTGATAATTCCACCTCAAAAATTCGCTCCCAAGGCAAAGCAATATTGATGTCAACAGAAGACAAATAATAGTCTTTTTCTTTATCGCTATAGAAGGGATAACGGCAAAGATTATCATAAAAAAGGGTGTTTTTGTAAACATCTAATTCTTTTTTTATGAACTGACTTACTTTGAACGTGTTGTAATCAAGGGCATAAGGGTCCATTTCTCTGATTTCAAGTAATTTTGCAAGTTTGTAGTGAATGGCTTTTTGGTAAGCCCAATCATCAAAAAAGCGTTCTAAATTGAACTGCAGATTTAAAGCATATAAAGACGGGATTTCTTTTTCGGAAAGACGTTGTTTCTGACCTGTAAAGATACTGGCTTGTGCTACAGCTGTACCGACAGAATTACTCACCGTATTCCAACCTGCAAAAGCAGCCAGACGTACTAATGGGGTATTGTTGTTGATAAGGTGCGGAAAGAGAGTTTCTTTGATGTCATAATTGGCAGAAAGATCGACCAAAGCAACAGGAGTTTCACCGGTTATTAGCTTTTTTACGCGGTCAGCCTTTTCTTCTAAGTTTACCGTTTCATCGTTTCCACAATGCACATAAAGGATGAAGTCTGCGTTTAATTGATCATAGACTTGCTGGCCGCCGATGATAGCAATTTTTTCATTAACAGTTTCACCTACACTGCAGGGCATAAAAGGCATGGTGATATCAGCAACACGAGGAGAAGAGTATTCAACAAAAATTTTTGGTGAATATTGCCACTGGCGGTTGCGCTCAGCTGCAAGAATCAAACAGCTCAATTCATCAGCGCCACGTGTCGTGTGGTATTTATTAAGCAGGCCGTTGTGTTCAAGCGAGAAAAGAGCACGATTTCGGTTGAGGTTTGGCAATCCGAACGGTTGCCCGTCATCCTGTCCTATTATTAGCATATCAATATTATTGCCCACTGAAGAATCCAAAAGTCTGTGGTTGAATTTGTTGTTATTACGATAAAGGGACGTATATTTGGCAATGATTTCAGGCGGTATTTCGGCTTTAAAGCGTTGCAGCTCTTTGAAACTCAGCGGATCGCCAAAGGTGTCCTGGATATCCTGCAGTGCAGCCCAGCGCATAAGGTGCCATTGCCACCAGGAATCCGGTATCAACTGGTCGGCAATTAACAACCTTGGAATAATAGAATATATATATAGGCTTTTATCAAGGTTGTTTTTGCGTAAATCCTCTAAATATTTGAGAAAATTATTTTCATCATCAAATGTTCCTACGGGCATTCTCGAACCGACCAAGCCACCGTGTATAAGAAGATCAGAGGAAATGATTGCCGAGTCGGCGTTTTCCATATTATTGTTGAGCCAATTATACAGCACATTTCTTGGTGCTGGCTCTGTATAGTTGCCAAGCAGCTCTTTTGGAGGTAGAATTATTTTAACAGATGCCAAGAGGCCTAAATCTGAAACAAACTTAGTACAGGGTGGTCTTCCGTCCAACGGCAACAGCAAAGTGGTTTGTTCAGTAGGAAGAGGAGACATCTCTACTATATTGAGTTTTGGTGGTTGATTTTCAAAAATGATTGCAATTGCGAGCAAAGAAAATGCGATTAGGCAAAAGCATAATTTCTTAGTCACTTTGATCTCCTTGAATTCTTATTTTAATGCGTTAACTATTTAATTATATTACAATCG
>JBOFWD010000167.1:0-2162 GCA_051653445.1 Acidaminococcaceae bacterium
AAGGCCGGCCCGAAAAACAGGGCTTTATAAATTTAGCCGATTCTTATCACGGCGATACGGTAGGGGCTGTCAGCGTCGGCAATATAGATGTTTTTCATAAGGTTTATAAGCCCTTGCTTTTTGGTACAACAAAGATGACTTGCCCATCTTTTTACCATAATAAAAGAGACGGATTGGCAAGTGAGCAAGCTTTCCTTAAATATTGCCTGGATGAAATTGAAACCTATCTGAAAGAACATGCTGACACAACAGCAGCAATGATAATTGAGCCTTTAGTGCAAGCTGCGGCAGGCATGCTGATGCAGCCAAAGGGCTACATAAAAGGTGTCCGCGAACTTACCAGGAAATATGACGTTCTTCTGATTGTGGACGAAGTTGCAACCGGTTTTGGCAGAACGGGCAAAATGTGGGCTTGCGACAATGAAGGGATCAGTCCTGACCTCATGACCTTGTCCAAAGGGATTACGGCAGGTTATCTGCCGCTTGGAGCAACTTTGGTAACTGACGAAATATATGATGCCTTTTTAGGTGAACCGACAGATTACAAAACTTTTTATCATGGACATTCTTATACAGGAAATCCATTGGCATGCGCTGCCGGCCTTGCCAGTCTGGAGATTTTCAAGAAAGAAGATGTCATAGCTAATTTGCCACCAAAAATGGATGTAATCGCCAAACACATGGAAAAAATGAATAAAATGAAATTTGTTGGCGACGCAAGGCAATGCGGTATGTTAGCAGGCATTGAACTTATGCACGATAAAGCCACTAAAGAGCCTTTTGCAGTAGAAATGCAGATGGCTGGCGGCATTTGCCAGGCAGCCAGAAAATACGGATTAATTGTTAGAAACATTGGTGACGTTATAATTTTTATGCCACCACTTGTTAGTACCACGGAAGAGATTGAGATTATGCTTAACAAGCTTGAACAAGCTATGGAAGAAGTTTTTGCCACAGTTGCTGCCGGCAAACAAACCGTTTTTTCCGATCCCTGCGCTTTTTAAAAGAAAGAGTCTGAACCCTTGCACAAGGTTTCAGACTCTTTCTGCTTATCATAAGCCTCGCAATTGACCTTTTCATTGGCAGAGTAAAATAGTATACTATACTTAGTGTACTTAGATATGGGAAAAACAGCTTATGCGGAGTTTAAGTACAATTTTATATTTTCAGAGATTAAAATTTCAGCATAGCTAAAGACGCTGATTTTTTGGGAGCGGAGGTGATATTATGAGCGATTCAAGAATTTTAATCATTACAGGTATGTCCGGTGCAGGGAAAACGCAAGTAATGAGAACCTTAGAAGATCTTAATTATTTTTGCGTTGACAATCTTCCGCCTGCGTTAATCCCTAAATTTGCAGAGCTGTGTATGCAAACAGAGGGCAAAGTTAGCCGTATCGCTTTTGTCATCGATATTCGCGGAGGAGAGTTTTTTGAGGAAATGATTGGCGTATTAGATGAAATAAAGCTTAACGGAGTTAAATATGAACTCTTATTTCTTGATGCCAGCGATGAAGTTCTGATCAGAAGGTACAAGGAAACCAGACGCAGACATCCGCTTGCTAACGAAGGAAGTTTAAGCCAAGGTATCGCCAAGGAAAGAGAAAAGGTTGGCAATGTCAGGGCTAAGGCTACACATATTTTGGATACAACAAATACTACGACGTCAGATTTGCGGAAAAAAATCATCGCGCTTTACGGCAATGGCGACAGCTTTTTCAAGCTGAATATTGTTATCCAATCTTTTGGCTTTAAGCATGGCATACCTCTTGATTGTGACATGATGTTTGACGTACGCTTCTTACCGAATCCTTTCTATGTACCTGAGCTTAAAATGCTTACCGGTAACGATCAGGAAGTAATGACTTATATCTGGAACTATCAGATTACGCGTGAATTTATCAAGAAGCTTGAAGATATGGTTCTGTTTTTATTGCCGGAATATGAAAAAGAAGGCAAGAGCCAGTTCGCTATTGCCATTGGTTGTACAGGCGGAAATCACCGCTCGGTATTTATAGCAAATAAACTGTGTGATTTCTTACGTGAGCATGACTATGAGACGCAGGTCGCGCATCGTGACCTGAATAAAAAATAATTCAGGAGGATTTTATGGGCTGGGTTAAATGGTTATGGCCAGGTATGAATTTAAAACGTTGGTTATTT
>JBOFWD010000168.1:0-4787 GCA_051653445.1 Acidaminococcaceae bacterium
AAATAATTTCAACAACAACGGACTGTCCTACTTTATATTCTTTTTCCATAACAGGCCACAAGACAAGCTTATTGGTTCTTGTTCTGCCACTCCATATTTCTTTGTTGCTTTGACTTGGTCCCTCGGCCAGCACTTCCAATTTTTGCCCTATAAGAAGCTTGTTTTTTTCTAAACTATTTTCATTTTGCACTTCCATCAGTCTGTTAAGACGTTCCTTTTTTATCTCCAAAGGGATCTGTTCATCATAAGCGGCTGCTGGCGTGCCAGATCTTTTTGAATAAATAAAAGTATATGCTGCATCGAACTGCACTTCGCGCATCAAGCTAAGTGTATCCTGAAAATCTTCTTCCGTCTCACCAGGGAAACCAACAATGATGTCGGTTGTTATAGCTGCTTCAGGACAATATTTTCTAATGGAAGCTACTAAAGCCAAATACTTATCGCGCGTATAACCTCTGTTCATTGCTTTCAAAATGCGATTGCTGCCTGATTGAGCAGGTATATGAAAATTTTCGCAGATATTACGGCATTCAGAAACAACTTTAACAACCTCCTCGTTCATATCACGCGGATGGCTTGTCATATAACGAATACGTTCAACACCTGGTATATCATTACATTCCTTAAGCAAATCTGCAAATGAATGAGCATTGCCCTGATCTTTGCCATAAGAATTGACATTTTGACCTAACAGGGTAAATTCTTTAAACCCATCAGCGACAGCACTCTCAATTTCTTTTTTGATACTTTCCTTGCTGCGGCTACGCTCCCTTCCACGTACATAAGGCACAATGCAATATGTGCAAAAGTTATTACAACCATACATGATAGGCACCCAGGCCGCAAAGTTGCTTTTTCTTACGGTACTACCTTCAAACTCCGTTTCCTTTATGCAGACATTATCATAAACCTTTTGCCCTTTATTAACCAAAAAATCAAGTAAAATTGCCTTAAAATTGTTAACCTGTGCAGTTCCTATCAATAAATCAATCTGCGGATACTTCTTTACTAGTTTATCGCCGCCCTTTTGTGCCATACAACCAGCTACGCAGATTATTTGTCCAGGGCGTCCGGCTTTCACACTTTTTAACTCACCGATTTTACCTAAAATCTTTTTTTCAGCACTTTCACGCACGCAGCATGTGTTTACTACAACTACATCTGCTTCATGATAATTATTTGTAAAGCTATAACCCAAATCACTTAACTGCCCTGCAAAATGTTCGGAATCAGACTCATTCATCTGACAGCCATAATTTAAAATAGTATATGTCTTGTTGTCCATCTAAATACTCCTCATTTAACGTAAAATCAAATTTCATACTCTTTTATTATAAACGAGATACATGGATTAAACAAATAAAACAAGGCTCTTTACAGAGCCTTGTTTTATTTGTTTAATCATAAATTTTATAACGTAACAGCGTCAGCCTCAGCCTTATAACTACGGTACTTGTCATGAATAATCCTTAGAGCAGTCGAGATAGCCTTTTTGGCATTTCCTTGATATTTTTTGTCCAAAATAGTTTGAATGCCTTCAGGACCTTGTGTAAGATCATAACCAATCAACAATTTTGATATGTAGTCACGTGCCAATTTGGTAGCAAGTGTACAATCAGCCTCCGTAATAATGCCCGTTTCCATATCTACGACGACAATCAAGCCTATTACCTTATAAACTTCAGCCGCTGTGATTCCCACAGGAACTTTGGCATAACCGGAGAAGAGCACCGTTTCGTGTTGTTTTTCATTTGACAAAGCAAGTATCCTCCTTAAATAAAATATGTTTTTTATTTTTTATCTGCTGATATGACCGACAAGCTCTTCACATCAACATTTACTTCCTTAACTCTCATAGCTGTCATCATTTCAACTTTTTCTTTTACGCGGTTCTGAAGTATATTAACCACTCCAAAAATATTAGCTCCATAAAACAAAACAATATCAATATAAATAGTCATTCCTTTGACAGGGTCTGAAGGCCTTCTTACTTTGATGTTTGTAACTCTGTCAACTCCGCGCAATTTACTGACTATAATATTAACGATATCAATAACAACATAATCAGAAATCGCCAGCTTGCCATAATAACTGAAAGCCGGCCGGACAATTGACTTCTCGTCGCTGACCTTGTTTTTTTTCTTTCTTGAAAAAAGGTGATGAGGCAAATCAACTAATATGCCGGACAAGTGAGGCTTTAACTCAACAGTCGGAACAGGCACAATGTGTTTGCCTTCTTTAAGCCTTATTTGCCTGGCTCTGTTAATTTCATGATTGCTTGCAATATCCTGAATTTTAACAAATTTGGCAGGCTTAGGCAAATCAAGCCGTTCACAAATCTTTAAAGCCATATTTACAGAAGTACCTATTACCAAAATTCGTTCTATCTGCGCTTCTGCTATAGCTTTTTTGACTTCATCTACATGTTCCTGATCAGAAAAAATAGCACGTTTTACGGCCTGTATTCTGTTCTGTTCACTTTTTGCAGAGGAACCGGCAAGAATCTTTGTTCCCTTAATGAGAAGACCGTCATCAATAATAGCTTCACTTTTGTTATCATGCGCAACAGACAAGGCTCTGTGGCTCTTACCCGTACCGCTGGGTCCGACAAACGCAACTACTTCCATGAAGACCTCCTCCAACACAACATAGACCTATTTATATTCTATCATAAATTTCACATTTTGATATAAAATTGAAAAATCTCCTATTTTTTTTGGAAATCTGGCACTGTCTCCATGAAAATCAGAACCACCGCTGACAAGTAATTTGTGTTTTTTTGCCAATTCAAGCCAGATGAAAGCCTCATGCTCAGCAGAAGGATGCCAAACCTCAATACCATCAAATTTAATAATGGATAGCAAATTTTGCACTAACTTTATATCTTTTAATTCACTTGGATGCGCTAAAAAAGCAATTCCTCCTGCTCTCTGAATTAAATCCACCGCTTCTGTCGGCGATAATTTGGGCTGAGGCACATAAGCCGGTTTACCTTGTTTTAACAAAACATCAAAAGCTTCCTGAATGTCCTTAAAATAGCCCTTTTCAACTAATGCTTTAGCTATATGCGGTCTGCCAAAAGCACGACGAGAGGTATCTGTTGGCTCTACTGCCACATTATAACCCAGAGTCCTTACTTTATCAACAATTTGTGCAAGTCTGATTTCACGTGCGTGACGCAATTCATAAGTTTTCCGCAAAAGCGGCTCATATTTTTCGTCAAAATGATATCCCAGAACATGTATGGTTTTTTCACCTAACTGTGTTCCCAGCTCAATCCCAGAAAAAATCTTAGGACCGCCATTAATTTTTCCACTATATTCTTTTGCCTCAATGAAACCACTTACTGAATCATGATCGGTTATAGCGATAACACCAATATTTGTTTTTTTAGCCTCATCAACTATTTCCTTCGGCGTCAAAAAACCATCAGAAAAAGTGCTATGAATATGCAGATCTGCTAACATATTACATCCCTTTTGCTAACTGTACAAGTGTAGACACACCAATACCTGTAGCTCCTTTAACCCAATGCCCCTTGCTTTTTTGCGTAGTCGAAGTGCCGCCAATATCAATATGAGCCCAAGGAATCATTGCGTCTACAAATTCTCCAATAAACATTCCACCGGTAATTACACCGCCAGACCTGCCAGCACTATTTACTAAATCTGCCACTTCACTCTTTATTAATTCTTGGCATTCCGGCAATAGCGGCAGTCGCCAGTAATTCTCGCCTGCATTTTTACCTGCAGTAATTATTTTTTCACATAAATTATCATCATTGCTTACAATTGCAGCCGTTTCATTTCCCAGCGCGATAATGACAGCACCTGTCAAAGTAGCAATATCAACCACCTGTGCTGCACCTTGACGACATGCATACCAAACCGCATCCGCAAGGACCATCCTGCCCTCGGCATCAGTCGAAACCACCTCAATGGTTTTACCATTGGCAGCTTTTATTACATCTCCCGGTCGCATAGCTTTACCAGACGGCATGTTTTCTGCACAAGCTGCTATAGCAATAATATTGCAAGGCAATTGCATTCTTGCAATTGCTCTGATAGCCCCTAATACAGCTGCAGCTCCAGCCATATCATCCTTCATTTCGCCCATGCCTGCCTCCGGTTTGATCGAAATACCACCGCTGTCGAAAGTAATGCCTTTGCCTACAAAAGCAATCCAAGGTGAATCACTTGATCCCCGATATTTTAAAGTAATAAGTTTCGGTTCAGCAACTGAACCTTTTCCCACAGCCAATATTGCATGCATTGCTTTCTCTTGCATCTCTTCTGTATTCAAAACTTCATAGGCAAGACCTAATTTTTCTGACATTTTTACTGCAGCCTCTGCAATATTCTGGGGTTGCACTATATTGCCAGGACGATTTACTAAATTTCTGGTCCAAATAATGCTTTCACACAAAATATTAGTTTGTCCAATTATATCGTCAGCCTGTAAGTTATTAGAATAAAGTTTTACTATTCCGGCAAATTTATTTTTTCCATTGTTTTTATATTCATTAAATTCATAACTGCCTAGTATCAACCCTTCTGCCAGTGCTCCCAAGTATATATTTTCAGTGCCCATAATTGCAAGAGGACAGTATACTAATATTTTTTCATCCTCTCCTATTATTTTCCTTGCGGTTTCACCTGCAGCTTTGCGCAAAATGTTGGGAGTTACCTTACTTTCCTCGCCCAAACCAGTAATTACAATTTTTTTCAGGCCGCTATCGGAATCTATGATAGCAGTGAAAATATTGTCTAAATCAAACAATTTCTTTT
>JBOFWD010000169.1:0-7747 GCA_051653445.1 Acidaminococcaceae bacterium
GCTGAAAAACTGGTATGATATACACGAGTTCCTTCAAATATATCTTCATTTCTCTTCTCGGAAGTTCTTTTGTAACTCGTACTTTCCGCACCTTCAGCTTCGTCAATCGTTACACCCTTGAAGGTATCTCGTTCCTCAGCTTGTAGTACTTTTGCTTCTTTTGGCTGATTATCGGTCTGACAATTGGGACATTCCTGCAGATTGTCAAAATATTCAAAGCCACACTTTTTACATATCATTTTACTCGCTCCTTACGACGAAAACATCATCAACAAAAAACCTTCTTCATTGCAGTAACGCGGGTCATACTTTTCAATATGCAATGTTGTTTTTATTTTATCGGCAACTTTTCGCAAAACACTTACCGGTACTTCCCAACACATCTCAGCAACTTTCTCTTCAGTATAATTATATACTCCGTTTAATCTGACAAAATTTTCTATTACCCCCGAAGCCAAAACTTCAGGTTTATTAATAACATTGGTTTCATGTCCGGAAAAATCTTTCCACAAACGAGTTGCTAAATTGATATCCCTACATGAAAAATGATAGGACTTCATCATAATTTTTATACATTTTGCAACCTCATCATTTACAGTAATATCCGGCGGTTGATAGCCTTCAATATTCGTTTCATAGGCAAAACCATCAAGTTTAACATAAAACGAGTATATATAAGTAAGATGCCTAACAAGCATTGGATGCCTTGAAACAAAATCCTTCCATTGTGCATTTGGCTCCTGAATCTTGTACCTCTCATAACAATGCTTCAACATTTCAATTAACCTTTTACTGGCTAATTTACCTATTTTCAAACAACGAACATAATTCATAACCATAGTGTTATTATAAAAGCAATGTCCCACAAACAACATATCTTTTGTATTAAATTCTTCTTCAATCGGTAAATTCAGAGCATATTTTTCACCAGTGAAAAAATCCGTACATATATACATATTATCTTCATTGATGCCATTAACTGAAAAAATGGCTAAGCGGGCTTTCATTAATTCTGCCACTAATTCCTTGTTAGAAGCTGAACCATGTGCATAAAAATGTTCAATCGGAGTCTTATCATCTGCAAGGAGATGGTAATCAAATAAAAAGTAATCCCAGAAGCATTGCCAAAACTCATCGCTTTCTGCAACTTCTTCACTCTGATTTTCAGGGAAAATGCCGTGGTAAAGGAATACTGCTCTTTCCAAATCAAGATTAAATGCTTTGTCTTGGAAATACGCATGAAGCTCATCCAGCAATTGCTGCAGCATATCACCAATATTCAGAAATATTTTTACAGGTGCATTAGGTGTTAAAAATTGATCGCCGAAGCCTTCTCCCGGTAAAAAAACACCATTCTCATTAATAACCCTCAAAACAGCACCATCGCCTAGAATTCTTTCTGATGCT
This sequence comes from Acidaminococcaceae bacterium, assembly GCA_051653445.1. Lineage (GTDB taxonomy): Bacteria > Bacillota > Negativicutes > Acidaminococcales > Acidaminococcaceae > RZYP01. Next base: position 1,408 of record JBOFWD010000169.1, read on the forward strand.
ACTGCGGGAGCATCTGCCCTTGTAATTGCATTTTTGCTTTTTAAATAAATAAAAAGCTTTGCACATGTATCTAAAAATAATTTTACATTGTCATATGAAATTTTGAACTCAGAAACATTTCTGCCACACCAAGCAACAGCATCAATAAAATCGTCATCTGTCATATCCCCCAGAAAGGTTTCAGCATAACCCAGATAAAGACACAACATCATTATCTGTTCCCACTGCTTTTGCAGCTGTCTGTCATTTAACCCCTTCCAAGCTTCCTGGCGGATGTAACCTTCAGCGTATTCACGGCGAAGCAACATGTTCCAATTTTCATCATGATCATAAAAATCAGCTATTATATCATAAACGTTTTCCATTATTACCTCACAGTAGGAAATCCAAAGTAATATTATTATAGCACGCGTTCAAATCGTGTTCAAACGCCAACGTATTTTATGAAACTTTGTATTTCTATGAAGAACTGCCTGACTTAATAAAGTCAGGCAGTTCTTTCACTCATTTTATTATTCTAAATTGCACCTAATTCTTTACGCAATTCAATTATTTCCGGATGTTCAAGATATTCATCATAATTATACTTACGATCAATATAACCATTTGGAGTTAATTCAATAACTCTGTCACAAACAGTAGATAACAGCTGATGGTCATTAGAACGCAGCAAAAGAGTACCGGTGTAGTCTTTTAAACCGTTGTTAAGCGATGTAATTGACTCCAAATCAAGATGGTTTGTAGGTTCGTCAAGAAGCAGCACATTAGCGCCGGACAACATCATCTTTGCAAACATGCAGCGCACCTTTTCTCCACCGGAAAGCACATTAGAAGCCTTCTGGCTTTCTTCACCTGAGAAAAGCATCCTGCCTAAAAAACCACGCAAAAATGATTCTTCTTGGTTAGCAGAATACTGACGAAGCCAATCAACAAGATTTTCCTCTGCAGTAAAATACTTGCTGTTATCTTTGGGGAAATAAGCCTGACTTGTTGTTACACCCCATTTATATTCGCCACTGTCCGGTTCCATTTCGCCCATCAGAATCTGCATCAAAGCTGTTTGAGCCTGACCATTACCGCCAACTAATGCCACCTTGTCGCCTTTAGCCAGAGTGAAAGTCAAATCTTTAAACAAGACCTCACCATCAATAGTTTTAGACAAATCGGTCACAAACAAAATTTCATCGCCTGCTTCTCTGTCAGGTTTGAAATTGATATAAGGATAGCGTCTTGTTGAAGGTTTTATGTCATCAAGTTCAATTTTATCAAGAAGTTTTTTGCGCGAAGTCGCTTGTTTTGATTTTGAAGCATTTGCACTAAACCGCTGAACAAAAGTTTGCAATTCTTTAATCTTATCTTCTTTTTTCTTATTGGCATCTTTAGCCAGCTGTAAGGCCATTTGGCTTGACTCTTGCCAGAAGTCATAGTTACCAACATATATTCGCACACTGGCGAAATCAAAATCTGCGATATGTGTACAAACCTGATTAAGGAAATGCCTGTCATGAGAAACAACGAGAACTATATTAGGGAAAGAAGCCAAAAAGTCTTCCAACCAGGCAATGGAATTATAATCGAGATTGTTGGTAGGCTCATCCAAAAGAAGAATATCCGGTGTTCCAAACAAAGCTTGCGCCAAAAGAACCCTGACTTTCTCCTTGCCACTAAGTTCAGCCATTTTTTTATCATGCAATTCGACTGGAACACCAAGGCCTGCCAATAATCTTGCGGCTTCGGTCTCTGCCTCCCAGCCGTTAAGTTCAGCAAATTCTCCTTCTAATTCAGATGCCTTCATGCCATCCTCGTCACTGAAATCAGGTTTTGCATACAGTTCGTCTTTTTCCACCATAATATCGTAAAGTCTTTTATGACCCATTATGACAGTCTTCAACACTTCATGTTCATCAAAGGCATATTGATCCTGCTTTAAAACTGCCAGCCTTTGTCCTTTATCAATAAGAATATCGCCTGCACTCGGCTCAATTTCACCGGATAGAATTTTCAGAAAAGTTGATTTTCCAGCACCGTTGGCCCCAATTAAACCATAGCAGTTGCCTTCGGTAAATTTTAAATTAACATCTTCAAACAGCACACGCTTGCCGAATCGCAGCGTTAGCCCTTGTGTCATAATCATTTTTTACTTACTCCTTTAAAATGCATATAGTTTTTACATTCTACCATATATTTTAATGCTAGTCTATGAAAAGCCTTAAAAGCACAGACGTTTAAAACAAATAAACCTTGCAAAAGCAAGGTTTATTTGTTAATAAAATTCTTATCCGCATAAGGACACAAATTAATCAGCATACATTCCATACAATCAGGTCTTCTAGCCTTGCAAATCTTTCTGCCGTGCCAAATAAGCCAATGATGAGCTGCTCCCCATTTTTCTTTAGGAATAATTTTCATTAAATCATTCTCAACTGCAGCATGGTCCTTGCCGGAGGAAAGTCCCAGTCTGTGTGATACACGAAAAACATGTGTATCAACAGCGATAGCCGGTACTCCATAAATAATGTTAACTATAACATTTGCTGTCTTTTTACCAACTCCCGGCAAACTCATCAAGTCTTTGACGCTGTCGGGCACGCAACCACCATATTCCTGCAATAACTTTTTGCAGGTTGCCAGAATGTTTTTTGCCTTTGACCGGAATAATCCACAATCTCTAATGAGGTTTTCCATTTCTTCTTGCGACAGTTCTGCTATTTTTTGAGGTTGGTTGTATTGAGGGAAAATTCTTTGCGTGACTTTATTAACTCGCTCATCAGTGCATTGAGCCGAAAGCATTACTGCAATAAGCAGTTCAAAAGGGGAATTATAATTTAAAGCAGTTTCAGTTCCTGCATAGGTTTCTTCAAGACAAGCCAACACCAGCGCTGTCTTTTTCTTCATCATCAGTTTGTCAAACTCCGTACAGGTGCCGGAATACGGCCCCCCCTTGCAATAAACACATCCGGTTTGAAGGTATTTACAGCCATAATTGGACAATAGCCCAGCAAGCCACCAAATTCTACTACATCCCCTACACCTTTACCAGGCACCGGTATCAAACGAACAGCAGTGGTTTTGTTGTTGATCATGCCAATCGCCGCTTCATCAGCAATAATAGCAGAAATTGTCTGAGCGGAAATATCGCCCGGCACGGCAATCATATCCAACCCAACTGAACAAACACAGGTCATCGCTTCCAGTTTTTCTAACGTCAAACTGCCCCGTTCAACCGCAGCAATCATACCGGCATCTTCACTAACAGGGATAAACGCTCCGCTCAAACCGCCTACATAACTGGAAGCCATTAACCCGCCTTTTTTAACAGCATCATTCAATAATGCCAGCGTAGCAGTAGTTCCTGGGCCACCACAACTTTCCAGACCGATTTCTTCCAAAATATGTGCAACACTATCGCCTACAGCCGGCGTCGGTGCTAATGATAAATCGATAATACCAAACTGTGTATTAAGCCTGCGAGCAGCTTCCTGAGCAACCAACTGACCAACACGTGTTATTTTGAATGCTGTTTTCTTGATTGTTTCAGCAACCGCACCAATATCTTGCCCACGGACATCTTCAAGCGCTCTTTTGACAACGCCCGGACCGCTTACGCCCACATTTATTACGCTCTCCGGTTCGGTTACACCGTGAAATGCACCTGCCATAAAAGGATTATCAGGTACTGCATTGCAGAAAACAACCAGTTTAGCACAACCAATTGCATCTCTTTCAGCGGTAAGCTCAGCAGCCTTTTTAATTACTCTTCCCATCTCAGCTACGGCATCCATGTTTATGCCACACTTGGTAGAACCGATAGCAACAGAAGAACAAACAATATCCGTAACAGCAAGAGCTTCAGGGATAGAGGCAATTAAAATTCTATCACCTTTTGTATATCCTTTGTCAACTTGCGCTGAAAACCCGCCTACAAAATTAATGCCTATAGTTTTTCCGGCAGCGTCAAGCGCCTTAGCTAATGGAACATAACTGTTTGCATCGCTGCTTTCACCAATAATGGAAATAGGCGTAACGGAAATACGTTTATTAATAATGGGTACGCCTAGTTCAGTCTCGAGATCTTCACCGGTTTTTACAAGATTTTCAGCAGTTTTAGTTATTTTGTCATATATCTTTTGTGCAGTAACATTGATATCAGGATGAGCACAATCACGCAGGCTTATTCCCATTGTAATCGTTCTGACATCCAGATTGTTTTCAGAAATCATCCTATTGGTTTCTAAGACATCTTTAATATCGAACATAGCGTCCTCCTTAAATTCTGTGCATAGCGGTAAAAATATCTTCGTGTTGAACCTTAATCTCAACACCAATTTCTTTGCCTATTTGCACAGCCATTTCCTGTAATTTTTTCAAACTGACATCAGCAGAGGACATCTCAGCAATCAGGACCATATTAAAGAATCCTTCCAATATGTTCTGGTTAATATTTAAAATATTAACACCGTGTTCCGCCAGTAAATTACTTACTTTAGCAATGATACCAACGCGGTCTTTTCCAACAATAGTCAAAACAATACGCATTCTTTTTTCATCCTCTCTTCAATAAAGCACAAACCATCTAGATAATACTATTATTATACGCTAACGATTAGTCGTATTTCAACTTTTATAACACAAAAGATAATTAATTATTTATATGCTAATAACAAAAATCGCTTTTCAATGCAATTTCTATCTCGCTTCTGTAAACAAAAAAGTGAAGCCAAAAACCCAAATAGGTCATTCAGCTTCACTACAAACCCTATTTTCTTATTATAAAACTTTCTTTAACAACTCCAAAACATTTTGATGCGTTATTTTTTTAATGGTTTCCTCCGAATAATTTTTCCCATATAAATATTCAACCAGAGGCACATAATCCTGCACTCCCTTGATATCGTATGGCGGGTGGGAAATGCCGTCAAAGTCAGAACCAAAACCAATATGATCATCATTACCAATTAAATTCAGTATATAATCAATATGACGATAAACACTTTCTATGCAAGCATTATTATAATCTTCTTCCAAAAATTGCCCGGCAAAGGTTATACCTATCAACCCATCATTACCTGCAATAGCCTTTATTTGTTCATCATTAAGATTTCTTGGATGCGGGCAAAGTTTCTTTGCGTTAGAATGAGTGGCAATAATTGGTTTCGTACTTACATCCATCACATCCCAAAAGCTCTTTGTTGAAATATGTGATATATCGACCAGCATACCAAGGCGGTTCATTTCCTTTACTACACTGCGCCCAAACACTGTGAGCCCACCGCCGGTTATTTCTTCATTGATACCATCAGCAATATCGTTTCGATTACTCCAGGTCAGTGTCATAGCACGAACGCCTAATTCGTACAGCATGCGTAATGCTTCAAGGCTACCATCGATGGCTCCTCCTTCTTCAATAGCAAGCAACGTTGAAGCCTTATGTTTTAAAACTTCATCAATATCCGCTTTCTTTAAAACAGGAAAAACATCTACCCCGGCTTCCTTCATTTTCCCAATTTCATGCTTATATTTGTCAAGCAAACACAAGGTATAACGCAAACCGCCGTAATGCCGGATTTCAGGAGTGGGAACAAAAATAGCACAAAATTGCAAACCACCGCCATTAGCAATAATTCTTTTAATATCCAAATGCTGCTCGTTCTCATAAAAAGCTGCACCTTTTTTGTATAACTCCGTCAGAGTATCACAATGGCAATCACAAATAAACATCGCAGTACCATCTCCTTAACCTAAACAATGACTATCCCCTATAGTAGTAAAAGAAAGTCATGCCAATATTTACCAGCATAGCACCAGCCATTGGTATTGCAGTGCGTTTAATTAAATCAAACGGCGATACACCGCCCATGCCAGATGACACGACAATAACCGCAGTTATCGGAGAACAATTACGAGCAATACTTGCCGCAAAATGCATTGGCAAAAGCATAAGAACAGGTGCTATCCCCATTTTTGCAGCAACAGCAGGTGTCAGAGCTGCAAAAGCGAAGAACGGCGCATTGCCAGAACCCATGACAATCGCAGATATGGAGATAATTGCTACCATAACTATCATCATTCCCATTGCGCCAAAACCCCAATTTTGGCTAGAAGTGATGATTGAATCAATTGTACCCATAGTCATTAATCCTTTAGCAAAAGTCTGACCTGCTACTATCAATGTTATTACATTGGCCATTTGCATGCCTAAACCATCAAAAAAAGCCTGCACATCTTCAAAAACCTTTTTGCCATTGCGGCAACGTATATATTCAAAGATCATACCAATACTAAGACCTATAATCATGGCATTTACTATATCAACTTTAATCCAGGTAATCCACAAGGAGCT
>JBOFWD010000170.1:0-6061 GCA_051653445.1 Acidaminococcaceae bacterium
GGCTATGCCTGCGCCTTCTATTGCAGTTGCCACACTGTTCGTATAAGCACGAACCAAACCACCGGCGCCAAGTTTGATGCCGCCAAAATAACGGGTTACCACTGCCGCCACATTATGAAGATGATTTTTGCGCAAAACCTCGAGCATCGGTAAACCTGCAGTACCAGATGGTTCTCCATCATCACTTGACCTTTGTGCCATGCCAGTTTCCCCAACTATATATGCAGAACAATTATGAGTGGCATCCCAATATTTCTTTTTAATTTCCTTAATAAACTCCTGTGCCTCCTCCTCCGTTGCCACCTTTTTCAGCGTACAGATAAAGCGCGACTTATCAATCACTATCTCATGCTGAAAATCGCGCACAAAAGTATACAATTTCACGAAAATACCCCCATTCACATCTCTGCAATTATAACACAAAACATTCAAAGGACTTCACATCTGTTTCTTTTTCTGCTATAATCCTGCTGACGTTTGTCTCTCCGCGAATGTTCGACTATCATCAGGAAGAAGGTTGTTTATGGGAAAAATCTGTTCATTTATCGGTAAATATTTTGGTCTTTTTGCTGTTCTTTTTCTTATTTTCGGGCTCCTAGCCCCCGATCAGTTCAAGTGGGTTGTTGGCAAAATTGCCGGCATCAGTGTTTTGTCTCTTCTTCTTGGAATTATTATGTTTGGCATGGGTATGACACTTGACCCGCATGATTTTGCACTTATCCTAAAACGCCCCCTTGATGTGTTAGTAGGAGCCATGGCTCAATTCATCATTATGCCCGGTCTTGCGTATCTCATTGCCAGTGCCTTTAAACTTGACCCTGCCTTAACTGCCGGTGTAGTTCTCGTTGGCACTTGTCCGGGAGGGACAGCCTCTAACGTAATTACATTTATGGCCAAAGGTGACGTTGCCCTGTCGGTTGCCATGACTAGCGTTTCAACTATCCTCGCACCATTTCTAACGCCATTTATAACCTATAAATTAATCGGGCAACAAATTTCTTTTGATCCCGTAAATATGTTTTGGAGCATCATTCAAATTGTTATAATCCCTATCTGTATCGGCCTTACAGTTAAATACCTGTTCCCAAAATTTGCACAAGAGTCAATCACATATACGCCTGCGATCTCAGCAATTGCCATTTCGCTTATTATAGCCGGCGTTATAGCAGTCAGCCGTGATAATATCCTCAAGACTCCCGGAACCATCATTTTGGTGGTCATGCTGCACAATCTGCTAGGGTATATGCTTGGTTTCGCCGTTGCTCGTGCCTCTGGCTTCAGTTGGTCAAAAGCGATTGCATTATCAATAGAGGTCGGTATGCAGAACTCCGGCCTTGCAACAGGTCTTGCGAAAACTCATTTTGCAGCTATGCCAATGGCAACTGTCCCCGGAGCAATTTTCAGCGCTTGGCACAATATTTCAGGAGCAATTTTAGCTTTAATCTTCCAAAATTATCTTACACCAAAATTTGGCCCCCAAAAAGAAATAAAATGAATTTTAAAAAGGCACCGAGGGTTAAAACCCGGTGCCTTTTATTATTGTTACAAGCACATCTTATCTGTAGCTCTGAGCACTGTTAAGCTCCTCTAAAAAAGAAGTTCCATATAATTTCCGGCACTAGCCTCTTCCTGCTCATCAGCATTGCGGGGAAGTTCTACACCGAAAGTACGATAAACATCAGCTACAAAACTTGAGCAATCTACGCTTTCCCGCAAGCCTCCCCATCCATAGGAATCTCCAATAAATGCAAAGGCCTGTTTTATCAAATTGTTATTAGTATAAGAAAGATAGCCAGCATGCAATGACTTATCATATCTAGCCGATATCTTTGTTATTTTCAAATTGTCTGCCGCATCACGGACAGGCATAAGCAATACTTTGCCTTCTACAGGAATTCTGCTGCCCATTTGCGGTTACCGCCTGTCATTCTCAATAAATTTCCAGTTACTACAGCAAAATTTTCCGGGCAGACAAATTTAAGCACTGGTCACGACTAGTCAAAACAAACGCCTCAACCGGCAGCCAACCTCTGTAATTTCTCATCTGCACATACGCAAAATTTCGTTTTTGATTATAATGAATAACCTGTGTTGAAAGGGGCTATTATCGTTGCTCCCTTCTTATGCCTTATGTTAAAATTAAATTGTATAATGATGAGTTTTTTCAAAAAGGGGGCTTCTGATAATGCAAATAGCCATCGTAGACGATCTGAAAAGTGAAAGAGATTTACTCAGCAGTTATCTCGTCCGCTATTGCAAAGAAAACAGTCTTTCCTTAAACCTTGTGCAATTTTCTTGTGGAGAAGAAATTCTCGCCGCCCCAAAAACGCCCTTCGATATTATTTTCCTGGACGTTTATATGTCTGGGATTAATGGTCTCGAAACAGCAAGCGAAATCCGCAAGCTTGATAATAACTGTCTGCTTATATTTTCAACCACAAGTTCTGATTTTGCTGTCAAAAGCTTTCGCGTCCGTGCCTTCGACTATCTTGTTAAACCCTACAATTATAAGCAATTGTCAGAAATCATGTCACTTGCGGAAAAAGCTATTCACAAATCATCAAGGTATATTGAAGTTAAAGAAAGCCGTGAAATGGTAAAAGTTTTAATTCGCGACATATTGTATGCTGATTACAATAACCATTACATACATATACACACCAATAATAATATAATAAAAACATACCTTCCCTTTCAAACTTTTGCACCACTACTCTTAAATTATCCTCAATTTCTTAACTGTTACCGCAATTGCATAATTAATATGGATAGTGTTACCGCTCTTCACGATAACGATTTTGTTTTGGCCAATGGTGAACGCATGCCTATCACACGTGAAAAGCGCTCAGAAATAAAACAATTATACGCTGATTACACTTTTCAAAAACTGAACGGAGATGTTTGAGTTGAGTCTGCTGTTTTTGCTTTTTGCAACTTTGATAAAAACCAGCCCTCATTTGTTGCTTATTTTGCTGCCTTTTCGCTCTTATTTCCGCTACTCCCTACCAAAAACTATCGCAATTACATTTTTTATAATGCTGTCCTTTATTGTACTTATTCAGAAAATGCTCCCCGACTCTAACATCTTGTGGGAATGGGAGCTTTACTACAAATCCTTGGCAGCCATTCTCGGTTTTATAATGTGCTTATTGCTTATAAAGGATAATCTTTTTAAAATAATTTTTAATTTTTTTGTCGTTCTCTGCTATGCCAAAGATGTTAACTACTACAGCACTTACCTTGAATCCTACATTTTGGATGCAAACCACCTTAGCCTGGATTTGGAAGCAATGATTTTTTGCCATACGCTCGTTATAGCGTTTACCTTCCCCTTTATGTGGCTTTTCATGACCAAGCTTTTGCTCCCCGTCATACAAAATAAAGAACAATCCCCTTTTTGGAATTTCCTTTGGATCGTTCCGTTCTCCTTTTATGCTCTTTACCGCATAGGGATAGATCCGGAAGACTCTATTACTACCGCTTTTATCAACGGAAAAAACGCCTTGCCTATACAAATAGCCTGGAGCACAGGCACCTTTCTTTCGTTCGGTATGATGCTGCAAATGTTGAAAGAAAATATCAAAAAAGACCAGCTAAATACGCAACTACAAGCAGCAACCTTGCGCATTGATTTGCAGCTCAAAGAATTCGATCGTTTAAACAGTATTATTGAAGAAACCAGACGTTCACGACACAATCTTCGGCAACATCTGGTAATGATCAAACACTATGTGCAAAAAAGCGACTTAGCCAGTCTTGAAAATTACCTGAGCAAATATATCAAGGCACTGGATAATACGGCAAACCTTAATATCTGTGAAAACAGTTATTTTAATGCTATAGCACAGTATTATTATGCGCTGGCAAAAGAAAAAGGCATCAAAATAGAGCTTGCCTTTGATCTGCCGAAAGATCTCTCCTTGCCGGAAACCGACACCGCTGTCCTCCTTGGAAATATGTTTGAAAATGCTTTGGAAGCCTGTGAGCGACAAACTAGCGGCCAGCGTTTTATTAAAGGCAAAGGCGCACTAATCAAAGACAATCTGCTGGCTATAACCATAAAAAACAGTTTTGATCATGAAATACGCAAAACCGGCGATGCTTTTATTTCTTCTAAACGTGACGCCAAAGGAATCGGTACCGAATCCATCCGTATTATTGCGGAACGCTATAACGGCATTGCCAAATTTAGCAATAACGGAGGGGTATTCGAAACATCCGTACTGCTCAACACTCTTCCTGAGCAAAATCAATTTGCTCATTAGTATTATTTATACCTATTTAGTCCCATCCATGCAATATATGGATGGGACTTTTTCCGTATTTTCCACTTTTATTGTGCGCATCCGCAACATAAGTGTTATACTTTTATTAGAATATTCTTGTAATTTTTAAAGGGGGTTTTAGCTGTGGCAATCTTAGCACTACCTGTAGATCAAAGAGTAATTGATATTGATTCAAGACGCTTTGCCTCAATTGAAAAAGCATTGGTCGAACTTATCACTAATAGCGATGACAGCTATTCCCGCCTTGAAAAACAAAATATAACCGTCAGCGGCAACATAACTGTTTGCTACGATCGTCATCAGAATGGTGCAATTCTAACAGTTTCCGATCAATCCGAAGGCATGTGCTTGGAAAGGCTCCGTTCCGTACTCTCTTATGGCGGTGCTCACAGCTCCTTATCGCAAGGCGAAACAAGCGGCAGAGGCTATTTCGGCCGCGGCATGAAACAAGCCATTTATGGATTGGGGCACGGCTGGATTGAATCATTGTACCATGGACAGCTTAGCCGAGTTGACCTCTTCCGTGCCGAACAAGGGAACTATGTTTATGATGACTGGGACGGCGACAAACCTGCAAAGAATGAAGATTATGTCAGGCTTAATATCCCCTTTGGCGGCAACGGCACCAAAGTCACGATTATAGTCGATAACCCGCAGGTAAACATACCTTATTTCCGCTCCTTGATAACAGCCATAAACAATAATGTTTATTTGCGCGATTTGCTCGAACGTCGAAATGTGGCATTAGTAAACCGCACAAAAAGTGGCAAGACCTCTGCAAAAGTCTTATTGCGTTATGAGGCTCCCTCTGCGGAATTATTGTTGGGGCCGGATCTGCAAAAATCCTTTATTTTTCAGGGAATAGAATACGCCTTTACTTTAACGCTACGCAAGGCCCATAATGCCGAGCTTATTCTGAAAGGCGATGAAAGAACTAACGGCCTGCTGGTTATTTCCGGCACTGCTGTGCTGGATTGCCAATTCTTCAGATACGAAAACCAATTGGGAACAGAATATCTTTTTGGCAAAGTTTCCTGCCCTGCTCTAGCAGAGATGCTTGCCCATGGCAGACCTGTTATAAGTGACGAGCGTGATGGTCTGAATCTTAAGGAACCGTTTGCAGAAGCCTTTGCCAAAGCCGTGAGCGATGCCATCGAGCCATTGGTACAGCAAGAAAGGTCGAGACTCAGCCACATTGATCACGCTTCTACTTCCAGAAAAACCAATATATTGATTGAAAAAATTTTACAAAAAATGAATGCCATTGCCACAGACGATTTGGGCATCGTCCTCCCTCCCAGCCCAAGTAAAGGCAAATATGGCACTTTTAATAGCGGCCGCTCGGCAATCATTCGTTTTACCACGCCTTTCTATTATCGCCAGTTAAATCATAATTTTCGCATCACCGCTTTCATTGATAAAAGTCAATTGATTGAGCAAGATATAATAGTTTTCGAATATGAATTGCCATCTTCTATCAAAATTGAACCAACTCCGGCTGAAGTTACAGTCAAAGAACTGTCAGCCGATGGCCGCATAGAATTCAACGCAATCGGAACAGAAATTGGTGCTTCAGGGAAAATAAGCATAGCAACAGGACCCTATAGCGCAACATGTGAAATTGTAATTGCCGCAGAAGATACCGGCAAAGGCTTTGGGCAGCCATCCGACAAACCACCGGCAAAATTGGACAAAGATAATGCGTCAGCTTTATTTGGCGGCTATGAAATGCGTAATTTGGATAATGATGTTGACCGTGCGATTTACAAAGCAGA
>JBOFWD010000171.1:0-2022 GCA_051653445.1 Acidaminococcaceae bacterium
TTAAAAGTGTTGCATTTAAATCCTTTAACATAATTATTTCGAAAGACTAAAAGAGGTGTCAAAAAACATGACCGTAAGGTTTGCCTGTGCACAGGTTGAAGTTATACCGGGTAGGCCCGATATTAACTTTACTACCATAATTGATGCAATTAATAAAGCTAAAGCCGACCAGATAGACATTCTTATCCTGCCCGAATTAGCACTGCCTGGATATTTTTTAGGCGATTTATGGGAGCAGCAAGCATTTCTTGATGACTGCGTTGAGTATGGCAAGCAGATTATTGCGGCTACCGAAGGCATCTGTGTCATTTTCGGCAACATAGCTCTCGACAAAGCAAAATATAATGAAGATGGCCGCATCCGTAAATATAATGCAGCCTTCATCGCGCAAAACCGTCAGCTGCTTAAAGGCGCCCTGCCTTATCCTTTCATTGTTAAAACAGCTTTACCTAATTACAGGGAATTTGATGACAGCCGATATTTCCATAGCTTGCGAAAATTAAGAGATGAATTGGCTATGCCTATCGAAGATTTGGTAAAACCAATTAACATCTCCATTCGCAACCAAAATTTCAAACTTGGATTAATGCTGTGCGAAGATGGCTGGACAACCCACTATTCCATCAATATCCCAAAACTACTGGCTAAAAACGGCGCAGATATTCTCTGTAATATATCCTGTTCACCATTTTCATTGCAAAAAAATCAAAAGAGGCATCAGATTTTTGGTGAACAAGCTAAAGCTTGCCAGTTGCCTCTTCTCTATTGCAATAATACCGGCGTTCAAAATAACGGCAAAAATATTTTCACCTTTGACGGTTGCAGCTGTGCCTATCAAAATGACGGCACACTATTAACAGACTCACCTGCTTATGAAGAACATTTCCTAAAAACTGAGTTTGAGCCAGCCAATAAAAGTTTTCTTAACAAAACAACCATAAACAACGATTACAGTGAAATCGCGGAAATATACAATGCCATCAGTTACGGCACGCGCAAATTCTTGAATCAAATCGGCATCAACAAAATGACCATAGGCGTTTCCGGCGGGATTGATTCAGCCCTGACTGCCGCCTTTTATGTCAAGCTGCTTGGCCCTGCAAATGTGCTGCTGGTTAACATGCCCTCAAAATACAATTCGCCATTGACTAAAAATATGGCCGCGCTGATTGCAAAAGCACTTAAATGCAATTATTGTATCATTCCTATTCAGGAAAGCGTTAATCACACAGCTGAGCAGTTAACACAAACGCCGGTACATAATTATGATTCAAATACCAGCTTTTCCTTAGAATTGTCTTCACTTGCTTATGAGAATATTCAAGCACGCGATCGTACACGCATCCTCGCAGCCTTAGCCTCTGCCTTTGGCGGCGGTTTTTCCTGCAACTCTAACAAAGCAGAAATCACCGTCGGTTACGCAACTTTTTATGGTGATCTCGCTGGTGTGTTAGCCATGATTGGCGATTTGTGGAAAAATCAGGTGTATGCACTTGCCCATTATCTAAATGACAAAATTTTTGAGCGCAAAGTAATACCTGATGAGATTTTCGCTATTTCGCCAAGTGCCGAACTCTCAGCAGAACAAACCGTTGGTGTAGGCGGAGATCCCTTAATCTATGATTATCACGATTATTTATTCCGAGCATTTATCGAAAGATGGGACAAAGCATCACCGCAAGATATCCTTTGCTGGTACAAAGAAGGAAAATTAGAAGAAATCCTTGGCTGCCAAAAAGGCATTGCTGCGAAAGTTTTTCCAACGAATAAAGCCTTTATAGATGACCTGGAGCGCTGGTGGAAACTTTTCAGCGGGTTTGCCGTGGCAAAGAGAATTCAGTCTCCCCCGATTATCAGCCTCAGCCGCCGCGCTTATGGCTTTGACCATCGCGAAGCACAGCTCTCACCTTATTTTTCACGCGAGTATTATAAATTAAAAGAAGAACTGCTTAATAACTAACTAAAAATATCAGCTTTCCTTATAATATAGATGCCAACTGTAAATTGGCTTCCAACATCGTT
>JBOFWD010000172.1:0-10865 GCA_051653445.1 Acidaminococcaceae bacterium
AGAGCTATGATAGCAGACAAGGAAGACAAAATGTCGGGCAATTCCGGTCCTAAGAAATTTGAAGACAAATACTGGACGACTGCAAAAGAACCCCCTGTCACAAGACATGCCGGCAAAACTTCTTTTGTTCCTTTCCAACCACTCATTAACATTACCAACCATATCGGTATCAAAACTGATAAAAACGGAAGCTGGCGTCCTACCATCTGGCTGATTTTCAAAGTTTCAAGACCTGTAACCTGTCCGGCTACTATAATAGGAATGCCGATTCCGCCAAACGCGACCGGGGCCGTGTTAGCTATCAAACAAAGTCCAGCAGCATATAGAGGGCTAAACCCGAGCCCTACCAACATGCCGGCTGAAATTGCGACCGGAGTTCCAAAACCTGCCGCGCCTTCCAGAAAGGCGCCAAAAGCAAAAGCTATCAGCAGCGCCTGCAATCTGCGATCATCTGTAATACTGGCAACGGAATCTTTTATTATATCAAATTGACCTGTTTCTACTGTCATGTTATATAAAAAGATTGCGGCAATAATAATCCAAAATATTGGAAATGCGCCGTATAAACCACCCATCGCAGTAGCAGTAATTGCCATTTGTGCCGGCATATCATACACAAATATTGCTATCAAGACTGCTGAAAAAAGTGCAACCGAACCGGCCACTTGACCAGTAGCGCGTCTTACAGCCAGAAGATAAAAAATCAAAACCATTGGTACTGCCGCTAAAAATGCCGATAATGCTAAGTTTCCCATGGGATTATAAACCTGTGTCCACATATATATTCCCTCCATTTTATAAATAACGGCTATACATCATAACAATCTCAGCAAAACATCACCATTAATTAAAAATATGCAACCATCACGGATGATACTATACTTTAGCAAACTTTTCCAGGATTCAATAACAACTTGGGGTCAAATGCCATTTTAATGTTTTTGAGCAGCGCCATATATTCTTCGCCTTTAGAATTTTCAAGATATGGTTTTTTTGCACAGCCAATCCCATGCTCACCAGATACTTCACCATCAAACTCTTTCGCTTTTGTATACATGGCATTCATAACACTTTCTCTTTTACTCTCCCACTCTTCTGAGCCGAGTTGATCTCTTAAGATATAAATATGCAGATTTCCATCACCTGCATGTCCAAAACTTTTAATATTTATATCAAACTCATGCTGAAGTTCATTCGTATACTTTACAAATTCAGCAACTTTATTTCTGGGAACAACAACATCGCACTCATCCATTTCAGTCGTTGACGCTTTAATTGCCTCCAAAAAAGCTCCCCTTGCTGACCATATGGCATCCTGTCTTTCCTGCGTATTAGAAATTAAAGCATCAATCGCACCTGCCTCAAGACAGATATGAGCAACTTTTTCATATGCCTCTTCTAATTCCTCATTCCTGTTGCCATCAAAAGTAAGTAACAAATAAGCATCTGCTGATTTATCCGGAAACTGTTTACCTAAAAAATCTTCCGCAGCCAAAATAGCTTCTCGTTCCATAAATTCAATAGCTGTCGGTATCGATTTTGATTTTATTATTTTAGGCACTGTTTCTATCGCTTGTGCCAAGTTTGGAAACGGAACCAGCAAACTTAATGCTTTCTTTGGCAAAGGCAATAAACGCAATGTTGCTTTTGTTATGATGCACAGCGTTCCTTCCGAACCAATTATTAAATTTTTCAAACTATATCCGGAACTGTTTTTTACATTCTTACCACCAAAATTCATTACTTTTCCGTCCGGCAATACTACTTCCAGAGCCATAACATAGTCACGTGTAACGCCATACTTAACCGCTCTCATGCCACCGGCATTGGTGCTTATGTTACCGCCAATAGTTGCACTTTTTTCACCTGGATCAGGAGGATAAAATAAATCATTGGCGCTGACAAATTTCGCTATATCCAGCAACAGTACACCCGGCTCAACTGTCAGTGTCAAATTTTCTGTATCTAACTCCAGTATATTATTCATTTTCATGGTACTTATCATAATGCCACCATAAAGAGCTACAGAGCCTCCAGCCAAGCCAGTACCCTGCCCCCTTGGGGTAACAGGAATATTATGCGCATAAGCGTATTCCATTATTTTAGCAACTTCCTCAGTTGTTAAAACTTCAACAAGAACCTCTGGATATTTATCAGCATCTACCAGCTCATCCTTACTATAAGATTCTGGGATATCCTTACCAGCGAAAACTCTGTTTTTACCACAAAGCGACACCAAAAAATCAATGTCATTACTGTCAACATTTTTATAGTTCATCATTATTCACCTTCACTCCTATAAATGTTTTTAATAAACAGCTAACCAAGTTAAATTTCTTCGAGCAATTTAGGGACTATGTCGTATAAATCACCAACGATGCCATAATGAGCAACTTTAAATATCGGTGCGTTTTCGTCTGTATTTACGGCAATAATAGTTTCTGATTTATCCATTCCTGCCACAAATTGAATAGCTCCCGAAACCCCAAACAGCATAATCAATCCTGGCTTAACGGTCCTGCCGCTTAACCCTATTTGTTGTCTCGGATCTGCCCAGCCAGCTTCAATCAATGGTCTGGTAACAGCTACCATGCCATTAAGCTTATCAGCCAACTGCTGCAACATTTCCATGTCCTTCAAGGATTTTATCCCGCCTCCGGCAACAATAATAACTTCGGCGTCTTCAATCGTTTTAACTTTTTCTTTTTCTTTAATTTGAAGTGTTTTTATATTAGATGCAAGCATATTCTTGGCTATAGCACAATTGGTGATTTTTCCATGTGCTTTTTCAACTTTCTCCGGAGCAGAAAACATCTTGTAGCGAACAGTAGCAAACTGAGGACGATTATTCGGCGTATAAATATGAGCCATAATATTTCCACCAAAAGCCGGCCTTATTTGCGCTAAATCTGAACTTTCATCAATATCCAGTATGGTGCAGTCAGCCGTTAAACCTGTACGAAATCTTGCTGCAGCCCTTGGCGCAAGAGATCTTCCTACTGTTGTTCCTCCAACCAACACTATGGAAGGTTTTATTTTATTTATAAAATCCTCCAATACCGCTGTATATGGTTCAATACGAAAATGCTCAAGGTCTTCGTCATCATATACAAAAATTTCATCAACACCATATTGCAATAATTCTTCAGCCTTATGTTTAATATTATGACCCATGAACACGCAATATACAGGGTAATTAACTTTTTGCGCAAGTTCTTTTGCTTTACCTATGAGTTCAATTGTAACCGGATGAATTTCACCGGCCAAATGATCAACATATACGGTAATTCCTTTCCATTGACTTTTATCTATTGTTTTTACTTCATCCTCAACATATGTGAATATCCCTGCAGGACCTCTCTTTACACAGATCTGACACATTTTGCAAGCTGCATTAATACTAAGGTATTCATTATCCCACTCTATTGCGCCAAATGGACACAGTGACAATAACTCTTCGTGATTTGTTACTTTATCATTATTAATAATTATTTTTGCCATGTTATTGCCCCCTTCTAGACAATTTTTAAGTTTTTCAATTTTTTCACTAAACGGCTGCTTATTTCATCTGAAGGCCCTTGCCATATTTCATGGTCATGATTATGTTCAGGAGGAAAGATTCTTAATACACGTGTTGGCGAACCATTTAGGCCATAATTTTTCTCATCTGTATCTTGGAAATCAGCTAAACCATAAAATGGTATTTTTTTATCTTTAGTTGCCAGCTTAAGTCTGAAGGATGGCAGCCTTGGTTGATTAATATCCTTCTCTACGGTTATCAGACAAGGATAAGCAATTTCTACTGTCTGCCATGCCAAAGACAAATCCATCTCAACAACAATTGATTTCTCCTTTACTTCAACTATTCTTTTTACATTTGAAACATGTGGTATTCCTAAAAACTCTGCCAATTCTGGCCCAACTTGCGCAGTATCACCATCAGTGGTCTGCTTGCCGCAAATTATTAGATCATAATCATCAATTCTTTTAATACCTTGTGATATGGTATAAGCCGTAGCTAATACATCTGCTCCGGCAAACTTTCTATCTGAAAGCAATTGGCCTTCATCAGCGCCCATCATATACGCTTCATGAATGATCTCTGCAGCCTGCGGAGGCCCCATGCTTATTACATTTACATTTGCACCTGTTTGTTCTTTAATCTTTATTGCTGTTTCAACCGCAAATAAATCATAAGGATTCATTTTCGAATCAATACCTTCTCTTTTCAACACACCTGTTTCTTCATCCACTTCAACTTCAGATGTTCCAGGCACTTGTTTGATACAAACAACAATTTTCATAATTATATTCCCCCCATACATATTAAACGGATAACATTCAGAATTTCTGCCTCAATATGTTTCTTGCAACATATATTCTTTTAACACAACTCCTTTCTCCAATTATATTAATGGCCTGCATACTAACCGCTAAAAAAAATAGCCATAAAAACCTTTTTAGGTATAATTTTTTAAAAAATAAAAATATGCCTTATAAAGATTAAAATGACGTACACTTATTATACAATAAGTGTACTATATATTGAAAGTGTAAATTTTAATAATAATCTGGTTTTTATTGATTTTAACAAAATGAACTGTCATTACTTAGTCGGAGCATTTTTACAAAAGTAAGCAATCCATGAATTCTAGCCTATTTATTATGTCCAATCCGCTTTAAAACCCCTTAATGGCTAATTGCAAAATGAAATTGAACAAATAAAAATCCATTTGTTATTACAACCATGAAGATTACTTAATTTCAGGAAAACAGATAAAAGTATTCATTCCGCCCACAATAGAAAGAAGCCCGACAATTGCTCTTAACGAGCATTCGTCGGGCTCTTTCTTAGGCTTGCTTAAGTAAACTGTACCGTTTTAAAAGAAAGCATCTTATTGTTTGCGAACACTTTTTATTTTATAAAACCTTTAATAACAATACATGCGGTATGCCATCTTCCATGAATACTTCAGACGACGTCTTATAACCTTGCTTATGATAAAACCCTTCAGCTTGTGTCTGTCCATGCAGTTTAGCCTTAGTCATGCCCTTGTCGCGCGCAAACTGTTCCAAGCCCTCAACAAGCAAACTGCCTGCATGTGATTTGCGATACTCAGGCAGAACACAAATGCGTTCAAGCTTTGCCAAGCACCCAAAATAACGCACACGCCCTGCGCCGACCACCTTGCCGTCATCACAAAGGATTAAATGTTCTGCCTCGTTCTCATGTTGATCGATTTCGCAATCTTCCGGCACGCCCTGCTCTTTCACAAAAACATTGATACGAACACGAAAAGCTTCTTCAAGCTCTTGTGGCGTAACAACTTTCTTTATCTCCACAGTAGGATCCCCTTTACAATAAAATCACCAACCTATTGTAACAAAAAGAACCCCACTACGCAAGTTATTTCAGCTAACAACAGCGTTTTATCTGTGATAATTTTCTTCCTTCTGCGCTGACATGAAAGCCTCGACATCCCAGCCATCTGCAAGCAGCTTTACAAGCAGTTTGGAAGTATTGATTGCATCATCCAAAGCAGTATGCCATGTACCTTCCATAACAACTGCCTGCTCCTCCACCGCAGACTTCAAAGACGGCGTCTTCTCTTTCTCAAAAAGCTGTTTGTAACCAGCCGCCAAATCAAGATAGTCCGAAAACAAAACCGGGTTTTCAATTTTGTAGCGCTTGCAGGCAATATCGATAACTTTGAAATCAGCGTCACCCCAAGCCACGAAATATGTTGCGCCGGGAATATAATGCTCTTTCATTTTCTCAATCATTTCAGGAAATAAAATCCCATTTTTCAAATCAGCCATCGTAATCATCGAAAAATTCAGAGATTCTTCGGCTTGTTTCACATAAAATTGTGGTTTAACAAAGCTTTGTATATCGGCAACGCGATCAAAGGTTTCGCCGTTTAACTTGGTCGCACCGATCTCCAATATCTCTGAGAAAAAGCCACGCGGTTTGCCAGCCGGCTTTGTATAAACCGTAAATTCAAAATCGGTTACCAAAAAATTCTTTGCCATTAATCTATGCTCCCTTGTCTTTTATCATACTTCAAAATATTTATACATTTTCTCGTCAAGAATGTCATTCATGTCAAAAATAATATTTACTATTGGCAAGGGTTTTCCCTCGTTATTTTGAATTGTTGTTTGCTGAAATATTTTGGGTTCCATATCCCCAAGATAATAAAAATCTTTGCCCTCATCATTGCTTTTCTTTACAAACAAGGCTTTTCTTGTAACAGGATTTTTGATTGCTACAACTTCCCTTGAATCTTCTTTGACATTATTTCTGCTCATCCAACTAAATTCTTTATAACTTAAAAATTTATCTTCATATTGAGTACTTTTGTTAATATCGCCATCTTTTTTATATGTAACAAAGATAGGGCAAGTATCGTATTTAACCCTATAACCATATATTGTTGACGATTCATCATTCTCCCAGTTCATGATACGGCAAACATCTTTACGAGAATATTTTTGATAAAGTTGAAAACCCTCTCTATATTGACTTTCATCATAATAATTAGAAAAGGCCGACATTGCATACTCAAGAGAATCTAACAAGTATTTTCTAAATGTTGAATTTGATAAAAGACTATCAAAATAAGGCGACAGAAAATAGGTCGTATTTTTAGATTCAACATAAACAACATCACCATATTTCTTCTTTTCAGCAGCATTGAAAAAATTTAAATTTATATAATTCACAACTGAATTAAGCGTTGCTTCTGTTGGCATATAATTAAACCTGTTATTTACTATATTGCTAATATGCTCAAAAGAAGTTTTCCCATTTTCAATAATATTTTTTAATAAAATTACTTCTTCAATTCTTTTCCCATTAGCAACCTCTTTGCAAAAAAAAGCTAAAGCCTTCAAAATATTTTGTGGTAAAATATTTGTTTCACTTTCAGCCATACAAGTAAACTCATAAAACGAATTATATTTTCCAGACAAAAAAGTGTAAGGATCTCTGGCACCAAATTTAACAAAATCCATCATCATTGGTCTTCTGCCAAGTTGATATTTCATTATCTTATAATCATTCAAAAGGTCTTTTTTTAGGGATAAATTGTTGCTATCAATCGCTTCATAAATATGTTCTTTAACTATATCGTCGAAATGAATGGTTGACGCTCCAGGTATATAATTCGTAGCTAAACATTTTCTAATTTTATCTTTGTTAAAAGAACGGTCACCATAAAGTGCTATAGGAACCAAAAAATTGTTTTGATAGTTTCCAATAAAATCTATTACTTCTAAATACCTTTTGCCCTTACATTTACGCAAACCACGTCCTAACTGTTGTACAAAAACAATTGCCGATTGTGTTGGTCTTAGCATAATTATTTGATTAACCTTTGGTATATCAACGCCTTCATTAAAAATATCGCGTGTAAAAATATAATCCAGCTGTTGCTCTCTTGGTATTTCATCTGACTCTAACCGTTCAATACAACACTTACGTTCGGCCTCACTAGTTTCTCCTGAAAGCGCAACAGTACTATATCCAGCTTCATTAAACGCTTTAGATAAAAATGCAGCTTCATCATTAAGACTACAAAAAACTAAACCCTTGACCCTTCCATAATCGCACCCGTATAAATTTGCATATTTAAGAATGTGCTTGATACGAACTTCACTCGTCAAAAGATTAAAATCAGAACCATCATGTATTTTCCCGTCATCTGTGACAATATCTCTTATCCCATGATAATGAAAAGGAACAAGCATTTTTTCGTTTAGTGCCTGATGCAGTCTAATTTCATATGCAATATTATGGTCAAATAATGAAAAAATCTCATCACCATCAGTTCTCTCAGGTGTTGCTGTCATTCCTAATAAAAATTTGGGTTCAAAATGGTCTAAAATTCTTTTGTAGGTAGCCGCACCAGAACGGTGCGCCTCATCAATAACAATATAATCAAATTCGTTCTTTTCAAAACATTTTAGATTCTCTTCTTTGGAAATGGTCTGAACTGTGGCAAAAAGATAAGGTTCATTAGTTTTATTTCCACCTGTATACATGCCCATTTTAGCTTCCGGGCCTAAAACCCTGGCAAAACTCTTTCTTGCTTCATCGGCAATAATTTCCCTATGTACAACGAACAAAAAACGCTTTGGTTGCATTCTCTTAACATCAAAAGCAGACAAATACGTTTTACCGGTGCCAGTAGCAGAAATCAATAACCCTTTGTTTTTCCCTTGCAACCTAAGAGCTTCTATACCGGCAAGAGCCTCTATCTGCATCTTATTGGGATTTATTTTCTCAAATTGCTCGACTTCAACCTTAGCTTTATTCCAGCCGAGCTGATAATTTCTATAAATTGCTTCATATGTTTCAATCCATTCCTTATTTACTTCCGTTGCATTAATAAATATTTCATTAAACTCTGAAACCATTTGCCAAAGCAATAAACCATCCTTACCAGACTTTAATTTTACATTCCATTCTTGGTTTTCACTTAAAGCTGTTTGCGTTAAATTGCTACTACCAACTATCATAGTGTACTCGTCTTTTTCTTGATTTTCTTCATCTTTTTTATAAAACCAGTATCCTTTAGCATGAAAATTTTGGTCAGTAACAATTTTGACTTCAACATTTGTTAATGCAATTAATCTTTCAAGTGCTCGCGGTTCAGTAAAATTCTGATATTGCGATGCTAAAATTCTGCCCTTAATATTTTTAGATTCTAATTTTTTCAAGACATCTATTAAACATGCAACACCACTATTAGTAATGAACGCAACAGAAAAATAGAACTCGTCACAACGTTCCAACTCGTAAAGAACAGTATCTAGCACTTTTATTTGTTTTGTTCTACTATTTGTCAATATCTTCGGCACATACCTGTCATCAGCCATATGCTGAAAATTTACAAATCCAGCTTCAAGTCCTTTTCTAAGCTCTGCGACATCCATCGTTTATTCACCCTTCTATCAGTTTTTTAACGATAGGTTTATCTGCTTCTGCCCAGTCTAATTCCATTAAATGCTCTTTTTTTAACCACTTAAAAGCAATATGTTCTTTCATTGTGAATTTTTTATCTTGAACTTGGCAAATAAAACTTTTCATTTTAATTTGAAAATCAGAGTAGGTATGATCGACTTCCATAAAAAAATCACACTCATCAACATTGACCTTCATTTCAAGTTCTTCAGTCAATTCTCGTTTAAGAGCCTCTGTTGGCGATTCGCCTGGTTCTATCTTACCACCGGGGAATTCGAACTTATAAGAAATATACTCGTATTTTGCTTTGTTTCTTTGCATACATAAAATCTCTTCACCGTAAACAATTATCCCAGCTACAACTTCAATTTCTTTCATTTTAACCTCGCCTTTGGTAACATTTTGCCTTCATTATACAACCACTGGCATTACTTGACAAATTAATATTATTAAATTGCCCTATTACTGACACAACATAATAAACAATTGTAAAAACAAAGCGAGGGCAGAATCTTTTACGATTCTGCCCTCTTTCGATATGACCACATCCGTGCGATCCTTACAACCCTTAAGTCTTACGACCACTTCACGTTTTGATAGCGTGGTCACATCACCGACACCCTCCGCGATTGCATCTGCCTCAGATTGCGAACTATCTCTTTACTCCAGGTAATTCATAAATTACTTGGAAGCACCTGAAGAATTTACAAATCTTCGAGCCCCTTTCCGTTAGTTTTCATATGACCTTTGACTTTTGTTCACCAAACCGATCTTTGACCGTTTCGAAGCACTTAAGTTTTACTAATCACATAAAAGTTTACCGTTGGGTTTTGCCAAGCAACTGCGAACTTCAATTTACTTCTCACCAATCTACCGATCGTTTTACGAAGTATACAGAGAACGCATCCCGGCAGGCTCTCGCTAGGTGTTGTCGCCTAATTTATAAGGGCCTTGCGGCCCTTTTTACATGTAAGCGTGAGCACTCTTCCACCTTACCTTTCGGTTCGATTTCCGAACCCACAACTTATTCATGTATACCTTCTTTATGCTTTCATTATAAGCGAAAATCGGCTTAAACGCAATACTATTTAACAAATATTGTGATAATTTTGCATTTTTTTAATATTCCCCTGGATATAAATAATAAATGTAACTTTTATTACTTAACATGACCTTCATAATCCACGGATATTAAGTTCCGCACAATTCAATATGTCCTTAGTAGTGCAAAATCGTTTCCACAAAATTTTCAATCATAATACGCTTTGCATGATATACTGACCTTAACAAAGATGCTTTTACTATCTTGTTTTTCAAAGGAGGTTTTGAGCATGACTGATAAGAACAATGAAAATAATTGTCAATGCAGCTCGCAAAATAAATGCTGGGGTAGGAAACTCCTCCCCTATTTGGCAGCTTTCTTCATCATAATGCTGCTAATCGAAATATTTGGCACAAAATAAGAAGCGGGCCACTGATTAATCAGTGGCCTGCTTCTTATTTAACCATTGAATCTTAACTATTAGCCAAGAATCTTTTTGAGATCAGCTTCCGGAGTGCTGATCGGAGTAATATTGTAGTTTTCTACCAGGAAGTTCAGGATGTTTGGCGATACAAAGGCCGGCAGCGTTGGTCCAAGATAAATGTTCTTGATACCCAAGTAAAGCAAGGTGAGCAAAATGCAGACTGCTTTTTGTTCATACCAGGAAAGAACCAAGGTCAGCGGCAATTGATTAACTTCGCAGTCAAATGCTTCAGACAACGCAACTGCTACTTTAATTGCACTGTAAGCGTCGTTGCATTGGCCCATGTCCATGATGCGCGGCAAACCACCGATTGTACCAAGATCAAGGTCATTGAAGCGATATTTACCACAAGCCAGAGTCAGAATAACGGT
>JBOFWD010000173.1:0-4207 GCA_051653445.1 Acidaminococcaceae bacterium
TTAATCTGAGGGAATGCATTGTCACGAACTAAAAACATATTGTTCGCAATTGGTTGAATTTCCAGATAATCATAGAAATTTGCAATTTCTATGATTTCTTCCTCTGTCTTGCCATTCAGAATAGCCTGGTAAAGTTCGCCGGCCTCACAAGCTGAACCAATCAACAGTCCTTCTCTGTACTGATTTATAAGATCACGTGGTATACGAGGGCGCTGTTTGGCCAAATATTTTAAATGTGAAACAGATATTAAGCGATAGAGATTGCGTAATCCTTCAGGATTTTTTGCTAAGATAATTACATGATATGACCGCTGGCTGCTTACTTCTGGCAGTAAATATCCTTCTACACCAAATATTAGTTTAAAATCAGTATTTTCAACCTCGTCATAGGCAAAAGGAAAGGCTTGAACAACACCATGGTCTGTAAGGGCAATAGCAGAATGCCCCCATTTTTTGACGGTATTCATTAAATCTTTAATCGGTGTTACTGCATCCAACCTGCTCATTTTAGTATGACAATGCAATTCTATTCTCTTATGTTGAGATGTATCCATTCTCATCGTCTTGGGAATAACACTTATTCCTAATGGGTTAAACATGACAATTTCATCGTGTTCATATCGATCTGGCTTCACATTGCCGCAAACCCTTATGTTCATACCTTTTTTTATTTTGGTTTTAAATTGTTCGCATTCTTTTCTTGCATCAGTATTTTTGTCATTATCATTTTTAAAGTCGCCAAAACGAATTTTCAGCAATAAACCATCCGTATCGTCTTTAATGGCAATTTTTAATATTATCGCGCCAGTCCTTAGTTCACGCTCTTCAAAACTAACGATTGTTCCTTCCACAGTAACTTTATTTTCTTCTTCGCAAACATCGCAGAGAGCGCGAACTTTGCCAGCAAACTTTTTACCATAAATTAAATCGTTATTCTGAGGAGCGTTTGTTTTATTATTTGTTTTAGACTCTTCTTTATGCAAAGCCCGAATATACTCTTCATTTACTACCTCATTACTGAAATCCAGCATAGAATTTTCTGCCGCAGCAAATTCTACTTCAATATTGCTAAGATAATAGTGTTCTTCAAGAATGTCACGAATTAACACATCAATATGTTTCTCAGTTACATACTCAAGGATTGCATCACCTGTAAAAAGTACAGTGAGTTTCATCCCTTCTTGAAGCCATTCGGCTGCACGTAAAAGAGGTGCTGCTTCAGAGCACCTCTTACGGACTTTTGCAATAATATCTTCCTTCTGTTCCAAAAAAGAAACTGTTTTTGCAAAAATCAGTTCTTTATTTACAATATCTACAATTTTTAGCCCACAGATATTTTTGATGGTTAAAGATATTTTTCCCAGAAGGTCTTGACCAATTTTTACTGATGAATGATACTCTATGGTCAACTTTTTTTCAAGTGAGTCTACAAAAACTCTTGAAGGGTTTATTTGTTCAATTATTTTCAATTCTTCATCCAAAAAACCTTGACCGTTAAGAAAAGCAAAAAAGTGATTCTTATCTGGGCAAATGGAAACTATCTCCTTCATGCTTTCCTCCATGTATTATAAAATAGTGCTAAACTACATTCTCCAACAAAATAACTCCATCAATAGCTTGAAGACCTGCAATAATTGCGTTTGTATCCAGGTCCTTATTTATTTTCAAAAACAATTCAAGCGATACCGTGTCTTGCAAGTCGTCATTTTTAAGGTTTATATTTCTTACTTTAACTTTCTGATCAGTAAGATATTTCAGAATTTCACTTACGGCATCAGAATTATTATGAGCAACTATATGAATATAGCGTCTCTCGGTCCTTGTGGCTCCTGGAAATTTTTTTTCCCAACCATGAAAGACAACAAGTGTAATCAGCATTATAATTGTTGAGGCAATACCAATTTTTATCATGCCACCGCCAATAGCAAGGCCTATGGCAGCAACCATCCAAAGGCTTGCTGCAGTTGTCAAACCACGTACAGTAAGTCCTTCATGTAAA
This sequence comes from Acidaminococcaceae bacterium, assembly GCA_051653445.1. Classification (GTDB taxonomy): domain Bacteria; phylum Bacillota; class Negativicutes; order Acidaminococcales; family Acidaminococcaceae; genus RZYP01. The sequence continues at coordinate 2,000 of JBOFWD010000173.1, forward strand.
ATTGTGCCAGCCCCTAAAAAACCAATCCCACTTACCACTTGAGCTGCAATTCTTCCCGGATCTCTTGGAACATCAAAATCATCAAAAGCATACATCGACACTACCATAATTAACGCCGAGCCGGTACAAACCAAAACATGTGTACGTAACCCTGCCGGCCTGTCACCACTGCCTCTTTCAATTCCAACGATACCACCAAGAAAAGCTGCCAAAAACAGCCGCATAAGCATTTGAAAATCGGGCGAATCAAACATCAGCAATTCCTCCAGCAGAAATAATCAAACACTATTTATTAAAGCTTAACTAAGGCTTCTTTTAGAGTTTGTATGTAATCATCTTCAAGCGGAAGATGAAGAACTTCACCGGTTTTTCTTATTTTTATTTCAATTTGTTTCTCTGTGAGTGTTTTGGGACCGATTATAATACGTATTGGGTATCCAATAAGATCTGCATCTTTAAACTTAACTCCCGGACGCTCTTTTCTATCATCAAGGACAGTTTCAATTCCTGCTTTAAGTAAATTAGCATAGACTTCTTCAGCTAGTTCCACCGAAGACTCATCTTTCATATTTACAGGAACAACCAGTACTTGATATGGAGCTATTGCAGCAGGCCAAATGATTCCATCAGCATCATTGTTTTGTTCGATTGCAGCAGCCATCGTACGGCTAACACCAACACCATAACAGCCCATTAGCATTGGTTTTTCTTTACCGTTTTCATCTAAGTAGGTTGCTTTGAGAGCCGCACTGTACTTAGTGTATAGTTTAAAAACCTGGCCAACTTCAATTCCACGAGCCTTGGAAATTTTACCGCCGCAATGAGGACAGGCATCAGTTTCCTGAATCAATCTTATATCGGCTACATATGTAGGCGTAAAATCACGACCAGGATTTACATTAAGGTAATGTGCTTCATTCTTATTAGCTCCGCAACAAAAATTATGCATATTCATGACGCTGCTATCAACAACAATCATGATTTTTTCTGAATTCATGCCAACAGGCCCCATATAGCCACCAAAAGTACCAGCTTTGGCAAGTTCTTCCTCAGAAGCCATCTCTAAATTTATGACATTGCAGGTATTAATGACTTTTATTTCATTCACTTCATGGTCACCGCGAACAAAGCACAAAATCAAGCCCTTTTCACTTGTATAAGCAACGGCTTTTACACTTTTATCTATTGGTAAATTCAAGAAAGTGCATACTTCTGCTATGGTTTTGCAATTTGGTGTGTCAACACATTCCAATTTCAGCATAGACTCTTCTATGCTAGCAATCGCTGCCAGCTCTGCTTTTTCAACATTGGCAGCATACTGACATTCACTGCAAAAAACTATTTCCGCTTCCCCACTATCAGCAATAACCATAAACTCATGGGAACCGCTTCCACCGATAGCACCGGAATCGGCTTCTACCGGTCTGAAATTCAAACCACAACGTGTGAAAATTCTGGTATATGCGTCATACATCTCTTTATAAGATTTATTCAGCGCTTCTTCATCACGATCAAAAGAATAAGCGTCTTTCATAATAAATTCACGACCGCGCATCAAACCAAATCTTGGACGGCGTTCATCGCGAAACTTGTTTTGTATCTGGTACACATTTAAAGGTAATTGCCGATAAGAACGGATGTCAGCCCTTATCAAGGTTGTAACCATTTCTTCATGTGTTGGTCCTAAACAAAAGTTACGGTTATGACGGTCGTTCACACGAAACATTTCGGCACCATAAACGTCCCAGCGCCCACTTTCCTGCCACATTTCTGCAGGTTGAACTATAGGCATCAATAACTCTTGTGCACCAGCTTGGTCCATCTCCTCACGCACAATTGTTTCAATCTTTTTTAAAACACGTAAAGCAAGAGGTAAATAACTATAAATTCCTCCAGCAGCTTTGCGCATAAATCCAGCTCTCAGCATCAATTGATGGCTGATAACCTCAGCTTCTGCAGGTACTTCGCGTAATGTTGGTGCATATAATCTTGAAACTCGCATTAATTAATCTTCCTCTCACTAAGTATTTTATCAATTTCAGTAAAAAGCACGTCGATAATTTCTTCTTCACGAACTTTTTTAATAATTTTTCCCTTTTTAAAGATCAAACCTTCGGAAACACCTCCGGCAATACCAATGTCAGCTTCCCTGGCTTCCCCGGGACCGTTGACAACACATCCCATTACTGCTACCGTAATAGATTCTTT
>JBOFWD010000174.1:0-2257 GCA_051653445.1 Acidaminococcaceae bacterium
GTGATGCGGAAACCTGGGAAAAGACAACGAATGCACTGCGTGATGCAATGGAAGATTTTGGTCTTGAATACGTAGTTAATGAAGGCGATGGTGCTTTCTATGGACCGAAAATAGACTTTCATCTGACTGATTCCATTGGCCGGACATGGCAGTGCGGTACTATCCAGCTTGACATGCAGCTGCCGGATAAATTTGATTTGACATATGTTGGCGAAGACGGCCTGAAACATAGACCTGTCATGATACATCGTGTTGTTTACGGCAGCATTGAACGATTTATCGGTATCTTGATTGAACATTACGCTGGAGCATTCCCAGCCTGGCTGGCACCTACGCAAGTTCGTATTCTGCCGATAACTGACAAGCATGTTGCATATGCTAAAGCACTTAGTGATAAAATGTTTGAATTGGGGCTCAGGGTTTATCTTGATGACCGTAATGAAAAAATCGGTTATAAGATTCGTGAAGCACAAGTACAAAAGATTCCGTATATGCTTGTTATAGGCGACAAAGAGGTTGAAGAGGGTGCTGTTGCTGTGAGACGCCGCAGCGAGGGTGACCTTGGTGCTATGAAGGCAGAAGAGTTTATAACTATGTTGTTGCAAGAAATTGCCGAAAAGAAATAAGTGTTTGACATAAAGTGAACATTATGTTACAATGCTTTAGTAACGAAGTAGAAGCCATCCGCTTCTCACCTTGCGACTTGCGTTCGACAGGGTCATTGATATTGTTTTTATCAGCGGGTGGACTATTGCGTCTACCCGCTTTAGTATTTTTTGGAGGTGAATTGTTATAAGCAAAGAAAGCTTGCGTATCAATGAAGAAATCCGGGCTCGTGAAGTGCGTGTCGTTGCTGACGAAGGTGAGCAACTTGGCATTATGTCCGGTCGAGATGCTTTGAATTTAGCATTGGAACGTCATATGGATTTGGTTGAAATTGCGCCAAATGCAAAACCGCCGGTATGCCGGATTATGGATTACGGCAAGTATCGTTACGAGCAGCAGAAACGTGAAAAAGAAGCTCGTAAGAAACAAAAAACCTTTGATATCAAAGAAGTTAAGCTTCGTCCAGGTATTGAGGACCATGATTTTGACGTTAAATTCAAGAATGCTGTGCGCTTCTTGGAGGATGGCGATAAAGTCAAAGTCACGATTATGTTCCGCGGGCGTGAATTATCACATCCGGAACTTGGCGAGGTTTTATTAACTAAAATGGCGAAAAGACTTGAAGATTTGGCTGTTGTAGAACGAGCAGCTAAGTTGGAAGGCAAGAACATGATTATGATTGTTGCGCCAAAAGCTAACAAATAATAAGGAGGATGTTTCCTATGCCAAAGATGAAAACTCGTAGAAGTGCTGCTAAACGTTTTAAAGTAACGGGTACAGGTGAATTCAAGCGTTCCCAGGCGTTTACCAGCCACATTCTTGAACATAAATCTCCTGCGCGCAAAAGAAGTCTGCGTAAAGCTGCGCTTGTACACAAGACAGATCATGAACGCGTAGCAAGAATGCTGCCGTACGCATAATAACAGAGAAAATTTGAGGAGGATTAACCATGGCAAGAATTAAAGTAGGTGTCACTGCACACAGACGTCATAAAGCTATTTTGAAATTAGCAAAAGGTTATCGTGGCAGCAAGAGCAAATTGTTCAAAAAAGCTAACGAAACCGTAATGAAGGCGCTTTCTTATGCAAGACGTGACCGTCGTGCTAAAAAACGTGAATTCCGTAATTTGTGGATTGCTCGTATTAACGCGGCAACTCGTGCTAACGGAATGAGCTACAGCCGTTTCATGTATGGCCTGAACAAAGCTGGCGTTGAGATGAACCGCAAGGTTTTGGCTGATATGGCTATTTATGATGCAGTAGCTTTCGCTAAATTGGTTGAAGTTGCAAAAGCAGCACTGTAATTCTATAATTTCATTAACAATTTAAGATATTTATAATTAAAAACACCTGAAGCGATGCTTCAGGTGTTTTATGCTAAAATTATCATTGTCTAATAAGCTTTTAGGGTGTAGAATACTCGGTAAGTGAGTGGATATGCCAAGGGAGGCAGTTTTTTGTGATAATAATCAGAGTGTTGCAGTGTCTTACAACTTATCAACTGGTTGCTTTGACTTTTCTTCTGTTGATTTTTATGGGAACGGGATTTTTGATGCTGCCGGCTACTAGTGTTAGCGGTGTCCCTCTGTCTTTTGTGGATGCCTTATTTACTGCTACGTCAGCTGTATGTGTAACCGGGCTTGTTGTAGTTG
>JBOFWD010000175.1:0-2644 GCA_051653445.1 Acidaminococcaceae bacterium
GAAGTGCCTTTTTTACGTAGACAGTTAGGTATTATTTTCCAGGATTACCGGCTTTTGCCCGACCGCACTGTTTATGATAACGTTGCTTTCGCTATGCAGGTTATAGAAGCTCCGCCTGTTAAGACCAGACGGCGTGTTATGACGGTTTTGGAGCTTGTTGGGTTGAAAAACCGCGCTAACGCTTATCCTGCAGAATTATCCGGTGGAGAGCAGCAGAGGATAGCTATTGCCCGGGCAATTGTAAATGATCCTATCATGGTAATTGCAGATGAGCCGACAGGAAATCTTGACCCCGAAACTAGCAAAGATATTATGCGAATCTTTACCGGCATCAACGAAAGTGGAACGACAATAGTAATGGCGACCCATGACAAGGAAATAGTCGATGCTATGGGAAAACGTGTAATTGCAATAGAAAATGGCGTAATAGTCAGAGACGATGCCAAGGGAGTTTATGGATATGAGTCTGAGTACTAAGGAATATTTTGTCAGAGAAACTTTTAAATCAATAAAACGCAATCAATTAATGAGTTTGGCCTCTGTTTCAACAGTAGCATTATCATTGTTGGTTCTCGGCATTTTTATGCTTATGGTTTTTAATACTAATCATGTAGCCAAGTTTTTAGAAACTCAGGTTCAGATTTCTGTTTATATGTCAGATGATGCCAGTGCTGAAACGCTGAAAGCTACTGAAAAGACCCTGAAAGAGATGCCTGGAGTTACGAGCATCAAGGCTGTAACGAAAGATGAGGCGTTGGAAAGATTCAAGGAAAGATTGGGAAGTCAAGCTAATTTACTTGATTTTATAGGCGATGAGAATCCTTTCCCCTATTCTTTTGAAATACATGTCGACAAGCCTGAACGCATTAGTGATCTGGCACCGCAAATTGATAAACTAAAGGGTGTTGAGACGGCTAAATTCGGTCAGGAAGTTGTCGAGAATATTTTTAAGCTGACAAAAATAATGAGACTCGGCGGCATCTTGCTCGTCGTGCTTTTGGCGATGGCTACTCTTTTTATCATTGTCAATACAATCCGCATTACTGTTTTTGCGCGCCGCAGGGAAGTAACGATCATGAAATATGTTGGTGCAACTGATTGGTTTATTCGCTGGCCATTTTTATTGGAAGGTATGTTTTTAGGTTTTACGGGCGCTTTAGTTGCTACGCTTGTCATCAATCAGGTATATGGTGCTATTTTGAACAGTGTGCATGCAACGCTGGCTTTTTTCCCACTGCTCCCTGCGTGGCCATTACTTATATATATAAACATTACATTAATAGTTATTGGTACGGCTATCGGAGCTGCAGGCAGCAGCATATCTCTGCGTAAATTTTTAAAGGTTTAATGGCGGAGGCATCTATGTTGAAAAAAGAGATAATTGCAATTTTTATGACGGCAGTGTTTTTTTCGAATATGATTGTACCTGTTGGTGCAGCATCAATAGAAGATAAACAAGCTGAACTGGAAAGTATTCAACAGCAAATTTATAATAAAGATGTGGAACGTGAAAATGCCAAACAGGTTGTTGATTCCGCTACAGATAAACTTCTTGAGGCACAATCTCAGCTCAGCGAAGCCCAGCGTGAGCTTGCTACAGTTGAAGAAGAACGCAATGACCTGGAAAATCAGATTGCGAACAATACAGAGGCCTTAGACAGAAAAAAAGAACAGGTTGATAAACGAGTTGCTGTTTATCGTGGGCGTTTGAAAGATATCTATATTAACGGACAGATTAATTATCTTGATGTTTTGCTAGGTGCAAAGGACTTTTCTGATTTTTCTTCGCGCATGTATTTGTTGAAAAAAATTATTGCTAATGATGTTTCAATGCTTGCTGACCTAAAAAAGAAAAAATCCGAACTGGAAACGGCTCGGGAAGTTCTGGCAAGCAACATGGCAAGAGTGAAGAGTGTCCACAGCGATGTTTCTTCCAAGCAACAGATGGTTGCTCAAAAGACAATGCAACGTGAAGCTGCTTATAATGATGCGGTAGCTGAGCAATCGAGACTTGACGAGGAATACAATGAATTGATGGCAACATCTCAGCGTATCGCTGATATGATTCGCAATTTGGAAAGTGGCGGATCTATATCCTCAGAAAGCAGAGGAAGCGGCGGGTTTGTATGGCCTATATATGGTGAAATTACTTCTCCTTTCGGCTGGCGTACACATCCTATTTTTGGTACGCAGAAATTTCATTCGGGACTGGATATTGCGGCTGATTATGGGAGCAATGTAGTAGCTGCTAATTCGGGCACAGTAATCTATGCTGACTGGATGGGTGGCTATGGTAATGCTGTAATGATTGACCATGGTGGCGGTTTAGTGACTTTATATGCACATAATTCGAGTCTTGCTGTCTATAATGGTCAGCAGGTAGCAAAAGGCCAGACTGTTGCTTATGCAGGCAGCACAGGCTATTCTACAGGACCGCATTGTCATTTTGAAGTTCGTATTCACGGTGAAGTAACCAATCCAATGGATTACTTACCATAAAATCGGAGGAGCAATCGGCATGTTAAAGAAAAGATACAGTATTCTTACATTGGTAATAGCGTGCATTTGCTCCTGCGGCCTTGTTATAGGTGCACTTCTTTATGGGCTGCATTCTGTAACAGGAAGTTTGCCCGGCACATTTAAG
>JBOFWD010000176.1:0-3113 GCA_051653445.1 Acidaminococcaceae bacterium
CACTACACCTTGTGATATCCTCAGTGCTTGTCTATCAGTAAGAACTAGCTCTGGAAAATGGTCGATGGCAAGTTCAATAGGCAATATATGAGCAAGTGGTTCCCTGGAAATTTCCTCTAATGTTTTTGCATTAGTTAACGAAAATTTTCCAGACCTTGTTCTGAGCAAAAAGCTTACTGTGCCGCACATTCCTAATGTTTCGGCAATATCTTCACATAGTGTTCTTATAAATGTTCCCTTAGAACATTCTACATCTAAAAGAAGATATTCTTCTGCCTGATAAACAACATCCAGCTTATAAATAGTAATAGGCCTAGGTGCTCTTTCAATGGTCAGTCCTTCTCTTGCCAACTGATATAACTTTTTCCCGTTATAGCGTACAGCAGAATACATTGGTGGAATCTGTTGCAGTTGACCGGTAAATTTTTTTATAACTGCTTCAAGTTCATTCCAATCTGGCTTGAATACAGCAGAAGTTTCAATAATATTACCACTGTCATCAGCTGTATCTGTCTTTATGCCAAATTTGAGTTCTACTCTATATGATTTTGTTTCTTCACCTGAATATTCTAATAGACGCGTTGCCGCACCAATAAAAACAGGTAACACGCCAGCAGCATCTGGATCAAGTGTTCCAGAATGGCCTATTTTTTTTGTTTGAAATACACGGCGCAAATAACCTATAACATCATGTGAAGTCATGCCTGACGGTTTGAGAACGTTTAATATACCATCAACCATTGCAATTGTCCATTCCATCAACAATACTGTCTAAGACAATTTTTTTTGCGTCAGTCATATTTTTAAAAATGGTACAACCTGCGGCTCTTTTATGACCGCCGCCACCAAAGCTCAATGCAACCTTACTGACATCTAGCTGGCGTGAACGCATGCTGACTCGTGTAACATTTTCTTCCACGCCTTTAAACATTACGGCAACCTCTACCCCATCGATATACCGTGGATAGTGTATGAAACTATCTGTTGCAATATCAGGATTATAATTTTCATGGCTGATTTCAATAGTTGCAATTCTGCCCTTGCATTCAAATGCAAGGGTTTCCAAAACCTTGGATAGCAGGTTAATATCATCACGTGATTTCATTTCCAAAAAGTCAGAAACTACATCAGGTTCAACTCCAACAGTTAGCAATTCAGCAGCGATGTTCATACAACGAGGTGTCGTATTCGAATATTTAAAATATCCACAGTCGGTTACTATTGCCACATACAGGCCAAATGCCATTTGTAGGTCGATTTTAATATTTAATTCTTTCAAAAGACTAAAAATAATCTCGCCCGTTGCAGCCGCGTCGACATCAAGATACAGGTAATCCGCAAACGCAGTATTAGAAACATGATGATCAATATTCAACATAGGTGCTTTTACACATTCCGCTACCACTCCAATGCGATCTATTGAGCTTGCATCATTGATTACAAGCAAATCAGCATTGATTATATCTCCTTGCTTAAAACGTACAAACTGGTCGATACCTGGCATAAAATTATAATATGAAGAAATTTCATCATCTATAGAAATAATTACTTTTTTCCCCATTTTTTTTAGCCCTGTTGCTAAAGCAAGGGTGGAGCCCAGCGCATCACCATCAGGATTGATATGACTAACGATAACGATGTCATCAGCACGGTCAAACAGAGACGCAACTTCAGGCATAGTTAACTTTTTACTCATTTTCGCTGTTCTCATCCTTTTTAATTTTTTCCAGAAGGCCTTGAATGTGAGCGCTATACTCAAGAGAAGTATCTTTACAAAAAACTAAAGATGGTGCAACTCGTAAACGAATCCGCTTTGCAATCTCAGTACGAATAAAGCCTATCGCTTTATTGAGAGCAGTCCAAACATCTTTTTGGGATTCTTCAGGCCCATAGAGGCTGACATAGATTTTGGCAAAACTCAAATCATCAGTTAGCTCTACTGCTGTTATGGATACGAATTGTATTCGAGGATCTTTTATATCACTCAACACAATCTTACTAATTTCTTGTTTAATCGCTTCCTGTAATTTTTCAACACGGAGTCTGGCCATGCTATCACCTCTAATCGCAATTATGCTTTAATTTCTTCCATTGTATATGCTTCGAAAATATCGCCTTCTTTGACTTCACGGTATTTTTCAAGTGTGATACCACATTCAAAGCCAGAGGCAACTTCGCGCACATCATCTTTAAAGCGACGTAGGGATTCTATTTCTCCTTCATGAACAACTATACCATCACGAATAAGTCGAATCTTGGAAGAGCTAGTAATTTTTCCTTCTAAAACATAACAGCCGGCTATAAGCATCTTGGAAATCGTAATTACTTGTCGTACTTCAGCACGTCCCTGGATAACTTCTTTGAACTTAGGAGCCAACATTCCTTTAATAGCAGCTTCAACGTCGTTCAAAGCATCATAAATTACACGATAGGTACGAATATCAACTTTTTCAGCTTCTGCTGCTTTGCGTGCATTGGCATCCGGTCTTACGTTAAAGCCAATTATTAAAGCATTTGCGGCCGAAGCCAGCATGATATCTGATTCATTGATAGTTCCAACACCTGCATGAACTATTACAACCTTAACTTCTTCATTCTTTATGTTTGTCAAAGATTGTTTCAATGCTTCAATTGTTCCTTGCACATCCGCTTTTACAACAATATTCAGTTCCTTAAGATCACCTTCCTGGATACGTTGGAAAATATCATCCAGAGAAACTTTTGTATGTTGTTGAATTTCTTCGGTTTTCTTTTTGGCAATACGTTTTTCTGCTACTGAACGTGCTATCTTTTCCTCAGTTGCATCAAGAATATCTCCAGCCATAGGAACGTCATTCAGTCCCAAAACTTCAACAGGAGTCGAAGGAGTTGCTTTTTTTACTTTTTCTCCACGATCATTTATCATTGCCCGCACTTTACCGTATGATGTACCGGCAATAATGGTATCACCAATTCTTAACGTGCCCTTTTCAATCAATACCGTGGCAACAGGACCGCGTCCTTTATCAAGCTGTGCTTCAATAATTGTGCCATGTGCAGGAATATCCGGATTAGCCTTTAAATCTTGCATTTCTGCTACCAACAGAATCATTTCGAGCAAATCAGAGATACCT
>JBOFWD010000177.1:0-23357 GCA_051653445.1 Acidaminococcaceae bacterium
TGGAAAACTAGACTGAAAGATGTCCGATCATATCTTGCACGCTGAAGCCGTACTCACCACCACATTCGTTCTTGTTTATCCTTGCCTCTTGTAATACAATGTAGTCAAAATAATGGTTGAAGCGAAGGAGGTTTGTTGAATCATGCAAGTATATTATTTTACCAGAACGGGCAGAAGCAAGAAGGTTGCCGAAGAATTGGCTGAACGCTATGGGACTAAGGCGCAGGAAATAGCAGATGACGTGGATTGGCAGGGAGCTATGGGCTATCTGAAAGCAGGCTATGAGGCCTTAAAAAAAGAAACGCGGCCGGCAAGGTACAACAAACCGGCGGCTGCTGAAGAATTGATACTGGTCTTCCCTATTTGGGCCGGCACCTTTCCGCCTGCGGTCAGGAGTTTTCTTGCAAGGGAAGGTAGAAAGAAAGTTATCTGTATGCCAACTTCCATCAGCAGCAAGCTGAAGGATCGGGACGGGTTTTTGAAGGTAATTGATCTTGCGGGCAAGAAGATCAAGGCACCTGCAAGCGTCTGAGCACAGGATATGTGCCAGGAACCGGCAGGGGCTTTTTTGTCATAAAAAGTTTTTAGTAAAAAAGAGGTGTTTTGTTTGCAAAAAAAATTCAAGGGTTATCAAAGAATATATGGCTATGTGTTGGGCTTTTTTTTGTTTTTTGCGCCTTTTGCTTTTTTCCAGAAGGGGCTGGCGCTTGTATTGGGTTTGCCGGCGAATCCTTATACGATTCATAATCTTTGCTTTCGTATTCCGATCGAGAACATGCTGAGCGGCAGGTTCATGGAGATGGGGATGATTGCCTTGGTCAGCACGATACTGCTGCTCATCACTGCATTTATCTTTGGCCCTTTGTTCTGTGGTTTTCTCTGCCCTGCCGGGGCTTTGCCGGAGTATTTGAGCCGACTGGTGCCGACAAAATATAAGATTAACTGGAACAGGCATCTGCCGACTGCGCCGCTCAGGTACGGGTTTTTGTTGGGTTTTGTGCTGGCGCCGTTTACCGGCGGTTTGATTGCCTGTGCGTACTGCAATTTTTATGTTTTTGATTTGCTGCTTAATTATACGGCCTGGGGCTATATCGTGGCGTATTCGTCGTCATTGCTTCTGACGATGCTGTTCTGGCTGGTGTTTTTCGGTTTATTCACAGAGGGCGGCAGGGGTTTCTGCATCTTTTTTTGCCCGGTGGGCGCTATTCAGAATTTGACACACTATCTGGGGCGGTTTCTGCCTTTTGGCTTTCAGCTTAAGGTTTATAAGAAATCTTGCGTGAAATGCAACCTTTGTGTGCGCAAATGCCCGATGACTGCGCTTTCGCCGGCGGCGGAAGGCGTTGAACATAACCGGCACATCTGCATATTATGCATGGAGTGTGTGCGTGCTTGCCCAACGCAAAGCATACGTTACGGTTGTAACTCGGAAAAGAGGGATTGATATGGTCAATGTGAGAAAATATCTCTATGGTTCCGGCGCTGCGCTGGTCGCGGCCGCGCCGCGGGCCCAGCAGGCGGTGCAAAGCTGCAATGGCCTTTGCGGCAGCTGCGGGGGCGGCTGCATTTACGGAATTTCCCTGGCAGGCGGCGTTTTGGTGTTGTACGGCCTGAAAAGGCTGACGGAAATGAAGGTGTGCCATGAAAAATAAAAAGTGGGTGTTTGCGGTTTTGTTTCTGGCCGGCTGCCTGCTTGCGGTTTTGGCCGGCATGTACAAGGAGGGCGTTGAAGGGGAGCGTTTTGTTTATAAGTTCGATTTGCGGGAAAACGCGGAGTATGAGCAGGTTGTAGATTTGGCGGAGCAGGGTTGGGTGAAATATTATCTGCAGCCAAACAGTATTTCTTTGCAGGGCAGGTTCAGAAGCGGTGAGTTGAAGGAACCTCTCAGAGCGGAGTTTGAGGGTGTGCCGGGCTATGTTTCGCAGGGCAGCAAAAAAAGCTATTGGCCGGAAGTGAAGCCTGATGATGCGCTCAAGGTGAAGGGCAAAGGCTATTCTTTTCTGAATGTCGAGGTGGAGCTGCCGCGGACGGCTGTCTATTCTTATCATGTCGGTACGGCTGCGCTGACTATCAAGGACAAGGAGGAGCGGCTGACAACGGTAAGATTCAGGTTTATCAATTCCAGGTACAAGGATAGTTAGGATAACGGACATGATGAAGGCAAGCTGATATGAATGGGGGATTATGGCAGTATGTTAAAGATCGCGGTTGTCGTTTTGGGTATGATGTTGTTTGCCTGGGGATATTTTAACTTCCGCCGGGACGGCCGGAACAAAGTGAAATTCAATTTTGCGGATTTGCTGCTCAATGGGTTTGATTCCAATCTGGGCATGATGCTCGGTGGCATTGTCTTTGCGGCAATTGCTTTTTTTATCTAGCGTGCGTGGCGGCGCCGAGCGGTGAGCTCAGCGGCTGCGTGTTTTTGGGCTATGCCGAAGAAGCCAAGGTATAGATGCTGTTGACTGAGGCCGATTGGCAGTTTGTTTCGTTCGGGACAAATTATTTGACAAATGCATAAGTAGAAAATACAATAAATGGGTAAACCTTTTTTAAAAATAGGTTTACCCATTTTGTATTTGCTTGTGAGGTGCAGGATGCTCTTTTTGATTCATGGTTGGGCTGCGGACAATTCTGTCTGGCCTGAGTGGCTTAGAAATTTATCTTTTGAATACGAAGAAAGCAATTTTCCCGATTATGCTTGCCTTGAGCATGCTTTTTTAGAGTGTTGGGCCAACGCTAACCGGAAAATCACGGTTCTTGGCTGGAGCATGGGTGGTATGCTGGCGCTGGAATTGGCTTTTCGGCATAGCGATAAGATTGAACAGCTGCTGCTGCTTTCGACAACGGCAAAATTTGTGAAGGCTGCAGATTATACGGCGGGTTTGGATGCCGCGATTGTCAGGAATCTGGAGCGCAAGCTGGGCAGGCAGCAGCGGTCTGCGCAGGAAGGTTTTTATAAATTGATGTTTAGCGAGCAAGAGGGTCCTTATTTGGCTGCTTATCTGGAAAATAAAGCGGAGAGCTTTTATCAGCTGGACCTGGAGACTTTAAAAAAGGGTTTGCTTTATTTGCGCGAGAAGGATTTGCGCTCGCAGTTGAGTTCCGTCAAAATACCCTGTCAGATCATCCACGGCTTGGCAGATGGCATTTGCCTGCCGGCGGCCGCCGAATATTTGCAGGCAAATCTTCCCTTGGCCCAAACCCATTACTTCGAAGGGGCGGGACATATCCTGTTTTTTACGCAGGCAGAAGCCTTGAAAAAAATCATTTTGAACGCTATCGGAGGGAATAAAGATGTTGGATAAGCAGCAGGTTAATTTGCATTTCAGCCGCCATGCCCAGAACTACGATAATTATGCCGTGGTGCAGAAAAACATGGCTCAGAAACTCGGCGAGATGCTGCAAAAAGGAAGAGCTCCCGAGACCATTCTGGAAATTGGCTGCGGCACGGGCAACTATACCAGGATACTGGCGGAACAATATCCTGAGGCGCAGATTGTAGCTACGGATATTTCCCCGGATATGCTTGCTGTTACGCGAGAAAAATTAGCTTGCTACCCCAACATTGTTTATCAGGTGGCGGACGGTGAATGCCTGCAGCTTGGGCAGACCTTTGATTTGATTACTTCTAATGCTGTTTTCCAGTGGTTTGAGAATTATGAAGAGATGTTCCGCAGTTATGCAGAACATTTAAATGTAGGCGGACGGCTGGTTTATGCGACTTTTGGGCAGAGGACATTTTATGAACTGCACGATGCGTTTGCGCAGGCCTATGCCAAATTAGACTGCCGTAAGCAAGGGATTCACGGGCCGAAGTTTGCTACGAGCGAGGAATTGCTGCAAGCGAGCGGGCGGTCAGACTGGGAGTCTGGTTTTACCGAGGAAGATTTCATTCAGTTCTTCCCGAGCGTCAAGGAGTTTTTAACGGCGGTCAAAAAAGTGGGCGCGAATAACGCCAGTAAAAGTGAACAGCGCCTGACAAACAGAACCCTGCTTTTGCAGATGATTAAGGAATATGAGGCTGCCTATATGACGGAGCATGGAATCAGGACTACTTACCATGTTATTTACGCAAGGCATGAAAAGTCGGAGAGAAGCTCCTGCGCTGACGCTTAAGCAGTCCTTGAAGATAAAAAAGGGTGCCTCAGATCTGAGGCACCCTTTTTGCAGGTATTATTGATTTTTATGCTTCTGTTGCGTCAATTGCTTCCATATTGTTCAGGTCTTCCTCGGAAAGGGAGGCGCTGACTAATTGGGTGATAACGAGGTCACCGGAAACATTGAGCACGGTGCGGCACATATCAAGGAAACGGTCAACACCGAGGATAAGGCCGATGCCTTCAGCCGGCACTCCGACAGATGTCAGGAGAATGGCGATGATTGGCAGGGTGCCGCCCGGCACGCCGGCGGTGCCGACACCAGCCAGGATGGCCATCAAGACGACGAAGATCTGGTTTTGCATAGATAGCTCAATGCCGAAAACCTGGGCCAGGAAGAGGACGGTGATGCCTTCGAAAAGTGCGGAACCATTCTGGTTGGCAGAGGCGCCGATTGTCAGCACGAAGCGGGCAATTTTCGGCGGCAGGCCCAAGGTTTTATCTGCTGTTTCCAGGGCTACCGGCAAAGTTGCATTGGAGGAAGCGGTGGAGAAAGCATAGAGATAAACGTCGCGGCATTTGTAGAAGAATTGGTAAGGGCTGACTTTGCCAAATAATTTCAGGAAGAGAGCATAGACTACCAATTGATGGAATACGATGCAGCCTACGACCACTAAAGCGAAATAGAGGACGTTTTCCAGGAAACCTGCGCCCAGGGCATAAACAGTATTGAAAATCAAGCTGAAAATCGCGTAAGGAGCAAGTTTCATGGCGAAGCCGATGACTTTCAAAGAGGTTTCGAATACGGCGTTCAGGCCTTGAATAATAGGATGATTGGTATCAGTAACGGTGTAGCTCATCGCATAACCAAAGATCAGGGAGAAGACCATCAGGGAGATGATTTCACCGGAGAAAGCACGGGCTGCGGAGTCAACAGGGTTTTGGGTAAAGAGGTCTAAGATGTATTGTACCCAGACTTTGTTGCTTACAGCGGCGCTGTTTGCCTGAATCTTGATAACCGAGGCATTGCTGCTGAGCGTGCTGAGGTCAGCGGATACGCCGGCACCGGGTTGGAACAAATTGGTCATGAAGATGGCCAGCAGAACGGCAATGGAACTCAAGCCTAATGTGTACGTCATGGAAAGTCTCGCAACTTTGCCGAGACCCCTGCCGCGGCCGAGTTCATAAACGCCCAGAATCAGTGCTGAGACCAAAAGCGGAACTACGACCATGAAGATCATTCTCAGAAAGATACCTGCAATCAGAGTCAGGACTTGTGAGATAAATTTGAATGATGGGTATTGCGCAACCGGGAAAGTGTAGTAGCAAATGAGTCCGGTGATAATACCTAAAACGAAACCTAAAAGTATTTTGTGATGTTGTTTCAAGTTCATTTCTTCCTTTCGTTTTGTGATTAAATGCGAGAGGCGTTGTGAAGATTAAGATTATTGTATGGCGGCTTTTTAATCATTTTGGCTTAAGGATTTTAAGTAAAATAACGCAAAGATTTTGGACAATAATAAAAAATTTTCACGAGTCCCGGAATCTAATAATAAACAGAATTTTTTTATTCGTCAATACAACACGCATTGTATACAAAAAACAAAGTTTGTACATTAGGAAAACGGCGTCGTTATGCTGTTTTCGGGTGCTGCCGGCTTTTGAATACGCCCTTTGTATGGAGGTCTTTTGGCGACTTTGATTCACAAAGCATGTCTGAGATACTATAATGTAAGAAGAACACTGTTTTGCGGATGAAAACAATAAGGAGGCAATGATGTTTGAAAAATTGAGAGAACAATTGGCAACTATTCACCAGCAAAGCAAAGAGGCTTCAGCAGTCTTTAAGTATATTGGACCCGGCATACTTGTCACCGTCGGTTTTATTGACCCGGGTAATTGGGCTGTTAATCTTGCTGCCGGCGCACATTACGGGTATAGCCTTTTGTGGGTGGTTACGCTTTCTACCATTATGCTTATACTTTTGCAGCACAACGCGGCACATCTTGGGATTGTTACCGGAGAGTGCCTGGCAGAGGCTGCAAGTAAATTTTTACGGCCCTGGCTGTCGCGGTTTCTTTTGGGCACGGCGATGCTGGCGGTGGTTGCGACGGCACTCGCTGAGTTATTGGGTGCCGCTATCGCGCTTAATATGTTGTTTGCAATTCCTTTGTTGCCGGGTGCGATCATTACTGCTCTGATTTGTGCGCTGATGCTGCTGACCAATGCTTACCGCAGACTGGAAATGTGGATTGCCGGCTTTGTTTCGGTCATTGCTTTTTCTTATCTGTTCGAACTTTCACTCGTGCAGGTGAATTGGCCTGTCGCCGCTGTTAGCTGGGTGATGCCGAGCTTGCCGGGAGGTTCCATGCTTGTGGTGATGGGTATTTTGGGAGCCGTTATCATGCCGCATAACCTGTTTTTGCATTCGGAAGTCATTCAGAGCCGTCAATGGAATCTGGAAGACCCGGTGCTGATTGTCAAACAACTGCGTTATGAATTTCTCGATACGTTATTTTCCATGAGCATAGGCTGGGCAATCAACAGTGCGATGATTTTGCTTGCTGCCACCACCTTTTTTGTCAGCGGCGTGCCTGTTGATGAATTGCAGCAGGCCAAAGAAATGTTGGTGCCGCTTCTGGGGGCAAATGCAGCCAATGTTTTTGCGATAGCTCTTTTGTTCGCGGGCTTTGCTTCGACAACAACTGCCGGCATGGCGGGTGCGACTATTTTTGCAGGGATGTTCCACGAATCTTATGATATGAAGGATATTCATTCCCGGATTGGCTTGCTGCTGACCTATATACCAGCAATCGTTATCTTGTTTTTTGTGGCAGATCCGTTTTTTGGACTCATTTTGTCGCAGGCCCTTTTGAGCGTGCAGCTGCCTTTTACCATCTTCATGCAGCTGTATCTGACTTCTTCCAGACGCGTGATGGGTAATTATGCCAACAAAAAGTTCACCAAATTCGGGCTGTTTGCTTTGGGCGTCATAGTTACGCTGTTGAACATGTTTTTGATTTATGAATTATAACTGCTTCGTTTTGTGCGCTGAAGAGAAAACTTGCTTCTTGAGAAATAAGCGTGATTTTGCAGGAAATCGCTCAGTTGACAGCGAATCCTGTAGACTATAGAGCAAGAAGCTGCCGGTAAAATTCATTGCCGCAAGCATTTTATTTAGGAGGTTTTTAAATGAAAAGGATTTTAGTGATTTTTTCTGTATTGATGACGTTACTGAGTTTTTCTACTGCTTTTGCGGAGGGCCAAGGCGCCAAATTGCAATCCTCTGCTGCCGGCTGGTATCACAATAATGTTATTTTTACCAAAGGGCAATTGACGGAAATCAACGATGGCAGCGTGAGGGTCGAAGGCGAAGGTGGTTACAGGGATATCGTGTTGAATCTTTCGGCAACTACTCATATAGTAAATGCGGAAGATGGGATGCCTGTTCCTTTCAGTGCTTTGTACAAGGGTGAAAGCGTAGTGGCTTATTATGGACCAGGCGTCAGCAAAAGCATGCCGCCGCAAGGCAACGCCTTTGCCTTGGTAGTCGGTACTCCTGCGAAAGGTGCTGCGGGCATTTATATGAAAGTCGGCAGCATAGAGAAAGTTGAAGATGGCAGAATCAAAGCGCTGTCCTCCAATGGCGATCGCTTGATTACTATCAGCAGCGAAGTTTTTCCTCAACTAACTGCCATCCGGGAAGGTTCTGAAATGCTCGTGTGGTATGATATGATGACCTTGAGCATTCCTGGACAGGCGGCAGCCACCAAGGCAGTGTTACTGCCGGTGACCATGAAAGTACATCTTGGGGCCGGAGTTATCGTGGCTAATGGCAAGGAACTCGTTTTGGGTCAGGATGATCGGATTATTGTCAGAGGCAAAACAGTTTTGCTGCCGCTGCGTGTTATTGCGGAAAACCTCGGCTACAGCATTGCCTGGCAGGCAGAGCAAAAGCAAATTGAACTGAAGCATGGTGCGGAAAGCCTGGCGGCTTTAAGAATTGGCAGCAACAGTTATCAGAAGGGCCAGGATGTGGTTGGCCTTGCAACCGCCCCGGAATTGGTGAACGGAAAAACCCTGGTGCCGGTCGAATTCTTCACCGATGTTTTGAATATGAAGGTATCTGTCAGCAACACACATATTTGATTAATAAATAATAAAGTGGCCAAAGGGGTAATCCCCTTGGCCACTTTATGAACGTCAGAGTTTATTTTAGTTAGAAATTATCGGGGCTGAATTGCCAGGCAACACGCCGCATTAATTTCGCGGCACTTTTTCGGCAGGCTGAGGACTCATTCTTGTCACTGCCGTCGGCAAACAAATGGTTCGCGTAGAGAAGTTCTTCGCTCGATACATTGTAATATTTTACATCGACACCTAACATGGCGCGATAGGCTGATTTAAAAAACACCCTGTCATATTGGAGTTCTTCCAGATTGAAATTCAGGAAGCAGAGGTAATTAAGATTTTGTTCCTGGGCAAATTTAACCAGCACATCATCAGTAAGCTGATTGTTATTTTGAATATTGTTTCTGCTTAGAAACGCGTTGAATTCAGTTTCGAGCTCGGTAAATGGTACATATTCATATTTTCCGTCGCCTACAATTTCAGCCATTTTCTTTTCAATCGTCGCGCTTATTTCATTATCGGAGAGTAAACTGCCATCGTCAATCATGATGACGCCGATTCGCGCTTCAGGATTTTGTGCAAAGCTGACAGCTGGAAGCACAAAAAACAAACATAGTAAGAGAGTTAAAACTTTTTTCATCAGAACACTTCCTTGCTTATTTTTGCCGCAGGTTGAACGGCAGGATTATTTGTGTATGTTATCAATTATATCGTAAAATCAGCAAAAAACAATTGACAATATTGGTATCTGCCATTAAGGCCAGCTCTTTTTTTGTCTATTATCCGGAATTTAACCGGGCAATTCTTAATTTTTGATGAAGCAAAGAAAGAAGAAGCAGCTTTGGCGATGGGAGGCAATTAAATGGAATATTTTTATCGCGTGCTTACACAATTGGAAATATTCTCGGTTATGATTCTTTTGGGTGTTTTTGCTGTTAAAACTAATGCTATGAACGAAAAAACTTTGGGTGACTTATCCAAGATGATTATGAGGCTTATTCTGCCGGTCATGATTTTTCATAAGTCAATCAACGGTGCAACCAAAAACGATATTTTGTTATCATCTTCAGAAGTTATTTTTTCTTCTTTTTTGATGTTTGGCGTGTTGTTTATAGTTGGCTATTTATTGAAAAAGGCTTTTGGCTTAGCGGGCAATTATGGGCGTGTTTATCTTGCCGCTGTTATGTTCGGTAATGTTGGTTTCATAGGGATTCCACTGATTTTGGGCATTTTGCCGGAGCGCGGGATGCTTTATATGGCTCTTTTTTTCATTGTTGACCAAATTGTTTTATGGAGCATAGGGTTTTATCTGACGCTGCCGGAAGAAAAATTGGTGCATGCTTCGCTGCAATCCAATATCAAAAACATCATGAGCCCGGCTATGATAGGTATTGTAATAGCAATTATATTTATTTTGACTGAATGGAAGCTGCCGGTAACGCTGAACAAGGCTCTTGGCGCCGTAGGGGATGCGACTACACCGCTCTCTTTGATTTATATCGGCGGTAGTTTCTGCTACAGTAATGTACGCAAATTTATTTCTCGTGTCGAATACTATGCGATTGCTGCAGGCAAGATGATTGTTGCTCCCTTGGTTGTCTTTCTGTTCTTGCGGGCAATGCACGTGCAGGAAGAAATAATCACCGTCATTACTACCTTGACCGGTGTGCCTAGCATGGCCGCTATTGCAATGTTTGCCAGAACGAATTGTTCAGATGAGGACTGTGCGATCGGCGCCATTATGATTACTACCATTTTCAGTTTGTTTACATTGCCGCTGGTTGCTTATATTACAGGTAATCTCTTATAAACCCGGTTTAGTTAAAAACCAAGAGGCTCCACTTTTGCGTGGAGCCTCTTTTTGTAGGCAAATTTCTAGCCAAGAACTTTTTTTACCGCTGTTTTAAAAATAGCGACACCTGTTTCCAAGGCATCTGTATCGAAATGCATGTCAGGATGGTGGAGGCCGGGAACCGCATTTACGCCAAGTCCGAAGAAACCTGCTTTTATGGAAGGTTTGTGATGAGTATAGAAGAAGAAATCTTCGCCGCCCGCGGTTTTAAATGGTGGCATCAGAGCATCTTTGCCCATTACTTCAACAATCGATGCGGCAAGCAATTCAGTCATTTCTTCATCTAACTCTGCTGCCGGCAGTTCTTTGATAAATTTTATTTCAGCAGTTGCGCCGATGGTTGCAACACCTGTTTCAATTGCTTTGGCGATTTTTTCGTGTAATAGCTGCATAACATCATTTTGTGCGGCACGGATGTCCCAATTAACATGGGCAAGGGCAGGAATCGCATTGGTTACGCCTGAATCACAGATGAAGCGCGTTGCTTTAGCACTGTAGGAAAAATTAGGATTGAGATGCATAGCGTTAACGGCATTGATGGCAGCGGCGGCAGCGTCAATAGCATTGATGCCGAGATGCGGGCGGGCCCCATGAGCAGGTTTGCCGTGTATTAAAACATCAACCGTACCGGAGGCAGAATACCACATTGCCGGGATAGCGCAGCCCTTTTTGCATTCTTCTTCAGGCCGTATATGAGAGCCGATAATCATATCGACATCGTCAATTGCACCGCCCTTAATCATTGTCAAAGCGCCTGCAGCAATTTCTTCTGCCGGCTGAAATAGGATTTTTAAACGGCCTTTATTGACAAGTTTTTCGCTTATAATGTCTTCGGCAGCGGAAAGCACCATTGAAGAATGGGCATCATGACCGCAAGTATGACGGGCACAGCTTACGCCATCGATTACATGCCCCAAAGCATCCATATCAGCTCGCAATGCCAAAACAGGACCTTCGATTCCGCTGTCATAAACACCCATGACGCCGGTTGCGCCACCGATATTCCTTGTAACTGCAAAACCTGCTTTTTCCAATTGCTCCGCAAGATAAGCGGATGTTTTTACTTCTTCAAGACCAACTTCAGGAACTGAGTGCAAATACTCGTAATGTTTGAGAACGTTTGACAAAATTATCACCCCATTATAGTATGGACTGCCTATGTGTTGTGAAATAAGGCATTAACAGTCTCACAATGCAATTGTATACAAAATGCAGTGTTTTTTCAAGAAATGTTACGGAATTTTACAAAGAAAGTATTTCTGGAGGAAAAAAGAACCTTGATAAAGTTGACGCAATAAACAAGAAAATCGTATAATTGCAGTTGTATTATATATACTGAATACGGAGTATTAATAAAAAGGGGGTTGTGTTATGGAGAAGGAAGGTAATGGATTAAAGGTTGGCTTGGGCGCATATATTGCCTTGGCAGCGGCAATCTTATTTTTCTCAGGTCTTTTTATGAAAGTGGATGGCATGAAATGGTTAAGTGCATTCGACTTCACTACTTTGGGCGGTACTTTTGGCACGATGAAAGATCCGGTGAAAAACACTTTTATCGGAGCGGGTGGTACAAGCGCAAAGGCTGGATTCCTTTTTGCTTTGTCTTTGGCTCCAACCGTTATGTTGGCACTTGGTTGTTTGGAAGTTCTTACTCATTACGGCGCGATTCGTGCGGCACACAAACTGTTGACACCGCTATTACAGCCATTGCTCAGCGTGCCTGGAAAAACAGGCCTTGCTTTGATCACTGACTTGCAAAGTACTGATGCAGGTGCTGCTTTGACGAAGGAATTGTATGACGGCGGCGAAATCAATAAAAAAGAATTGACTATTATGAGCGCCTGGCAGTATTCAGGAGCAGGATTAATCAATAATTATTTTGCTATCGGTTCTGCATTGTTTTCTGTTTTGAAGCTGCCGATCATTCTTCCCTTGCTGTTGATGTTTGCTTTGAAATTCGTTGGCGGCATGTTCGTGCGGTTTGTGCTGAATACGGTCTACAAGGAGGATTTCAAGGATGAGCAATAATACTGATAAAACCAATAATAATCCTTTCGACATTTTTGTTATCGGTGCCCGCAAGGGTTTTACCATTGCCACGCATAATCTTTTACCTAATGTGCTGATGGCTTATACGCTTTCTGAAATTCTTAATATTTTGGGTGTTATGAAGATGATCGGTTCTGTTTTTGGGCCGGCCATGGGTCTTTTCGGGTTGCCCGGTGAGGCGATAACGGTTTTGCTTACAGCGTGGCTTTCTGCTTCTGCGGGAACCGGTATTGCTGTGAGTCTTTTGAGCAAAGGTATCATTGATGCTACGCACGCGACTATTCTGATTCCTGCTATTTTTCTGATGGGTTCTCAGCTGCAATATATGGGCCGCCTGCTGGGGGTTGCCGATGTTCCCAAAAAGTATTGGCCTCTTTTGATGCTTACAAGCATTTTGAATGCCAGTATCGCGATGATTATTATGAATATATTAGTTTAATAATTAATAAATAGATAAACCACAAGAACTTTTTGTTCTTGTGGTTTTATTTTTTAGCAGGATAATGATAATGTTGCGTCGAAATTAATAATTATTATTCGTTGCAACTTATGTTGTTTGAAGAATGGAGGCGGATAAAGAAGTGAGAAAATATGACGTTATAATAATTGGCACGGGCGCTGGCAATATTGTGCTTGATGCGGCTCTCAAACAAGGACTGCAATGTGCTGTTATAGAAAAGGGAAAGTTCGGCGGCACTTGTCTTAATCGTGGCTGCATACCGACCAAAGTTCTGGCGACGGCCGCTGACTATGTTCGTGAAATTAAGGATTTGCCGAAGATAGGTGTCGATGTTGGCCCCGCAAAAATGAATTGGGCAATGATTTCCAAGCGTGTCTGGGAGAAGATTGACGAGAATAAGGCTGTCTTGCGTCACTACCAGAAATATGCGAATCTTGCAATTTACCAAGGCAGCGCTTTTTTTACCGCTGACAAGGTCCTGCAAGTCAAACTGCATGATGGCAACATGTCGGAAGAAATAACTGCCGACAAGATTATCATTAATGTAGGTGCGAGAACTAACCTGCCGGAAATAGCCGGTCGGGAGGAAGCGGGTTATATTTGCTCAGAGACGTTATTTGGCGATAAGTATCCAGCGGCACCTTATAAAAGCTTGATTATAGTAGGAGGAGGCCCTATTGGGTGTGAATTTGCCCATATTTTCGGCACTGCCGGCACAAAGGTCACAATTATTCAGCACAATGACAGGTTACTGCCCAAAGCTGATGAAGAAATTTCCGCTCAGATCAGACAAAACATGGAAGCTCTGGGAGTTAAGATATATCTAAATGCTGACTTGCAGCAGGCAAGCAAAGAACATGGCCAAAAAGTTTTAACTTTTAAGGACAGGAATTCCGCAGAGACAATCTCAATTGTCGCGGATGAAATAATGTACGCGACAGGAATTAAGCCCGTCAGTAGAGAACTGAAGATAGAGAACACAGCCATAATGACAGACGAAAGAGGCTGGATCAGGACCAATGAATTTCTGGAAACCAGTGTAAGCGGTGTTTGGGCAATCGGGGACATCAATGGTCAGCCGGCATTTCGACATAAGGCCAACTATGAGGGCGATATTTTGGCGCACAATTTGTTCAGCGGACAAGAACCTCGCAAATGGCGCTGGGCTCGTTACGATCTCGTGCCAGCGGTTACCTTTACTTATCCGCAGGTTGCTCAGGTGGGGCTGACCGAAGCGGAAGCCAAGGCAAAAGGTTACGCAGTAAAGACGGGCAGGCAATTTTATCGCAATACTGCCAAAGGCTATGCGCTTGGCTTGACGGCGGAAGGTGGTCAGGATGGCTTTGTGAAACTTATTGTGGATGGCAAAACAAATAAAATGCTTGGTGTACATGTTATTGGTGCACAGGCATCCCTTTTGATCCAACCTTTTGTTAGTATGATGAATATGGGCACGGTTACAGTCAAAGCCGTAAACCAGGAGATTGCGTCAGAAACGGTCCGCGAACTTCGCGATATTTGTTTAACCAGAACACTTGATTCGCAGTCCGTGATCAGTGTTGGCGAAACGATGACGCCGCATCCTTCACTGGCAGAAGTTATCATGTGGACTCAGTATTATTTTGAAGGCAAGTAAAAGCGAGGCACCGGATATTTCGCTGATGTTTACTCGAAAGAATCGGTTCTTGAGCCGTTTCTTATATAATAATTATGCAACCTAAACTAAAGGAGAGTGATTTTATGAACAAGAAAATGCAAGCAGCAATCAACGACCAGATCCAAAAAGAATTTTATTCAGCCTATTTATATCTGGCTATGTCTGCTTATTGCGCAGGGAACAATTTACCGGGTTTTGCAAAATGGCTGGAAATTCAGCACAAGGAAGAAACTGAGCATGGCATGAAGTTGCTTGGTCATCTTCTGGAAAGAGGTGCAAAGGTTGAGCTTGGTAAAATTGAAGCCCCACCTGCTGAATTTGGTTCACCAAAAGCTCTGTTTGAAGAGGTTTTGAAACATGAGCAATTTGTAACAGCGAGCATCAACAAGCTTTATGAAACCGCTGTTGCTGAAAAAGATTATCCGGCACAGGTCATGCTGCAATGGTTTATTTCCGAACAAGTTGAAGAAGAAAGCAATGCGACCGCTATTTTGGATAGTTTGAAAATGGTTGGAGATAAAGGTGCTCCATTGATGTATATTGATAAGGAACTAGGTAAACGCAGCTAATTGCAATGTTTTCCGGTTTTGCCAAAGAAAGACCAAAGGGCTTGTAGCCCTTTTGGTCTTTCTTTATTTTCACAGGCAGGAAGAAGTCTTTGAAACGTCGAAGTTATCATTTATTTATGATGACTGCCAAAGGCAGGAAAGGGCTGATTGCCGGATGAAGCTTTATGTTGGGATAATTGACTTCGATCTTTTTCAAACGCTGAAAGAAGCAAAATGCTCAGAGGTTAATTTTTGGCGGCCCGCCGGCAATACGAACTTCAAAGCGTTGAGCAGGGGCGAAATGTTTTTGTTTAAGCTGCACAGTCCCTATAATTTAATTGTAGGCGGAGGTTTTTTTCAGACTTTTAAATTTTTGCCGACATCACTTGCCTGGGAAGCTTTCGGCATAGCTAATGGCGCACACAGCTGCGATGCCATGCTGGACCGCATCTATAAATATCGTAAAACAGGAAGCGGCACAGAGCCTGATCCGGAAATCGGCTGCGTCGTTCTTTCTTCGGTGTTTTATTTTGATGAAGGTGATGAAATTCCGGTTCCTGCAGACTGGAGCAGCAAGATTGTTCAGGGCAAACTTTACAGCCGAACGGAACCAGTGGGGGCTGCGCTCTACGAGCAAGCACAGATGCGGCTGAATAAGCAGGAATGCCGTTATTACCAGGATACGTTGCTCGCGCCGGAAATAGGTTTCGGACATTTCAAATTGCTTGTAATGGAAGCCTACAAAGGACGGTGCGCTATTTCGGGTGAGCAGGCGGCTCCGGTTTTACGAGTAGCTCAAATCAGACCGAGCCGCTTTGGCGGCCTCAAAGATGTTTCGAATGGCTTACTTTTGCGAAGTGATTACTGCACGTTATTTGAACGTGGATATATAACTGTTACGCCGGAGTATCAAGTGGCGGTGAGTGAAAGGTTATTGGCGGATTTTGGTGAAAAGAGTAAATATAAGGAACTGCAAGGCAGATCAATTATTTTGCCGGAAAATAAGGAGCATTGGCCGTCGAACTCTTTTCTCGAATGGCACAATAAAAGGATTTTCTTGATGTAGACAAAAAGTTTCGGCGGACAGTTTTTTATTATGGATATTATTATTTACAAACAGTGCATTTGGAAGGAGGCAGTAATCTTGCAAAGAAATGAAATTACCTGGCAGGGTGGAGGACAGCAGGGTGAGGGACTGGAAAGCTTAGGGGCCATATTGGCCGCGGTGTTAAGCCACCAGGGTTATGATTTGTATGGATTTCGTCAATTTTCCTCACGTATTAAGGGCGGGCACACCAATTATAAAATCAGGATAGCCGCGGAGCCTGTGGGCACTATTAACAAAGAGTGCGATTTATTGATTGCTTTGGATCAGGATACTTTAAGCAATGAGGCGCTTACAGTAGGTGAAAATGGCATTATTCTCGCAGAAAAAACATTAGCGGCAAACTTTTCGGGTAAAGCAGAACTTCTTGCAGTACCTTTTGCCGATATCGCCAAGCAACATGGTAGCATTATACAGAAAAATATTGTAGCGCTTGGTTGTACGGCAGCGCTGTTTGGCTTGGACGAAGTGTGTTTTGAACTTCAGTTGCGCAAAGAGTTCGGCAAAAAGGGCGAAGAAGCGGTGGCTGCGAATGTGGCAGTTTTCAAAGCCGGTATGGAGTTTATCAGGACAGAAGCCTCTGCTTTGCTGGGCAGGCTGGTATTGCCGAAGTTAACAGACACTGCTCCTAAACTTTTCTTGTTGGGCAACGAAGCAATGGCATTCGG
Source organism: Acidaminococcaceae bacterium (assembly GCA_051653445.1). Lineage (GTDB taxonomy): Bacteria > Bacillota > Negativicutes > Acidaminococcales > Acidaminococcaceae > RZYP01. The sequence goes on from JBOFWD010000177.1 coordinate 16,569, forward strand.
TGCTTTGAGCGCCGGGGCGCGTTTCATGGCAGCCTACCCAATCACGCCGGCATCGGAAGTCATGGAATATATGGTGAAAAAGGTTAAAGCATTCGGCGGGCAGATGCTGCAGGCAGAAGATGAGATTGCTGCCTGTACTATGGCCATTGGCGCTTCTTATGGCGGCGCACGCGCTTTTACGGCCACTTCAGGGCCGGGTTTTTCTTTGATGGCGGAAGCAATTGGTCTTGCGGCAATGACGGAAACACCTCTGGTCATTATCCACTCGCAGCGTGGCGGCCCCAGCACCGGGTTGCCTACGAAACATGAGCAGTCGGATTTGTTTGCCGCCATTTATAATACGCATGGTGATTCGGCTAAAATTATTTTATCTCCCAGCACAATAGAAGAAGCCTTCTATGATACTTTCGAAGCATTCAACCTTGCTGAAGAGTACCAATGTCCGGTTATTGTCCTGGCAGACCTGCAGCTTTCCCTGGCAACGCAGACAATGCCTGTGCCGGATTACGAAAAATTGTCAATCAGAAGAGGCAAACTGGCGGATGGCACAACGTTGCCGCCCATCAAGTCACCGGAGTATTTCCCACGCTATAGCCTGGCTGCGGAGGATGGAGTTTCGATGCGCGTATTGCCTGGTACACCTAATGGCATCTGCCTTGGCACCGGCCTTGAACATGATGAAAGCGGGCGTCCCAGTGAAGCCAAAGCAATGCGCAGGCAGCAGACTGAAAAAAGACTTAAGAAAATGCGGACTTTTCTTACTGCTTATCCGAATGCTTTGTATGTCGATGCCCCTTATGAAGAGGCGGATCTTCTTTTGATTGGCATGACGGCTACCAGCAGCTGCATTGCAGAAGCAGCTGCAGCTTTGCGTCAGGAGGGGAAAAAAGTCAATCATGTTCAGCTAAGATTGCTGTCGCCATTCCCGGCTGAAGAACTCAAACCATTTCTGCAAAAGGCAAAAAGAATCATGGTCATTGAACATAATGCTACGGCGCAATTAGCAAATCTTGTGCGGATGAACGTTGAAGGGTGTCCGCAGCTTGAAAGCATTCTGCAGTATGATGGCGACATTATGTATCCGGAAGAACTCGTTGTGCGCTGCAAGGAGGTGCTTTAAAATGGCAGTTTTGCAGGATTTCAGAAATAATGTTAAGCCTAATTGGTGCCCTGGCTGCGGCGATTACGCTGTGCAGGCAGCCTTGCAGCAAGCAGCGGTGAAACTGGGGCTGGAACCGCATCAACTCGCGATTGTCTGCGGCATTGGCTGCAGCGGCCGTCTCTCGGGCTATGTATATGCTTATGGCATGCACACCACACATGGCAGAGCACTTCCTTTTGCGCAAGGTCTGAAACTTGCCAATCCGGAGCTCAATGTAATTGCCTGCGGCGGTGATGGCGATGGGATGGCGATTGGTCTCGGACATACCTATCATGCGATCAGGCGCAATGTAAATATAACTTATGTGTTGATGGATAACCATGTCTACGGTTTGACCAAGGGGCAGACCTCACCACGCAGTGATTGGGGCTTTAAAACAAAAACAACGCCTACAGGTAATATCGAGACTCCGGTGGCGACTTTGGAAATGGCCTTATCTGCGGGAGCAAGTTTTGTCGCACAAGGATTTTCTACCCAGCTGCAGGAACTTACGGAGCTGATCGTGGCGGCAGTCAAACACCCAGGTTTTTCTCTGGTTAACGTTTTCAGTCCTTGCGTTACCTTTAATAAAGTGAACACCTATGACTGGTTTAAGGAAAGGCTTGTTGATATCAGCACGTTTGCGGATTATGACAGGCATGATAAAGGTAAGGCGCTGCAATACATTATGGAGCACGAAGGAATGCTTACGGGGCTGCTGTATGAAGATAAAAACAAGAAAAGCTACGAGAAAGTGAGCGGCTTGGCTGATGACAACCAAATGCAGACGGTGCGTAAATTTACAACGGCAGAATTCAAGAACTTGCTGGAGGACTTTCGTTAGCGCTGAACGCGAAGAAATGACAAAGAGCTGGACCAGAGAATGGTCCAGCTCTTTTTATTCATATCTGCAGGAAATATTCGTAGACGCTCGTATCTTTTGTTAGTTCAGGATGAAAACTGGTGGCGAGGAGGCGGCCTTCTTTCGCGGCAATTATTCTGCCGTCGCGTTCGGCGAGAACTTCGACTTCAGGCCCCACTGCTTCAATCCAAGGGGCGCGGATAAAGACCATTGGCAGGGCGTTCGCACTGATGGCCGGGATGACTTGTTCCGAGCGAAAACTATCGAGCTGGCTGCCATAGGCATTGCGCCTTACTTTGATATCCATGGCCGCCAGATAAGGCTCTTCACCAACGATTTCTTTGGCCAGCAGGATAAGGCCGGCGCAGGTGCCCCAAACCGCCAAACCTTCCCTGATACGTTTTTGTAAGACAGCCAGCATGCCTGTCTTTCTGAGCAATTTGCCGATAGCAGTACTTTCCCCGCCCGGTATGATCAATCTATCGACTGTTTGCAACTGGGCAATAGTTCTGACTTCGATTGGTTCGATACCAGGAATCCTGCGTAAAATCGCAAGATGCTCAGCGAAGGAACCTTGTAAAGCTAATACGCCGATCTTCTCCATTCTTACCAGCCTCTTTTGGCAAAGGTTTGTTCTTCGGAAATGGTAGCGATTTCTATGCCAGGCATTGCTTCGCCAAGATCCTCGGATACTTCGGCGAGTACTTTGGGATCATTATAGTAAGTAGTCGCCATAACGATTGCGCGTGCGCGTTTAGCAGGGTTGGCACTGCGGAAAATACCGGAACCGACGAAAACGCCTTCGCTGCCGAGCTTCATCATTAAAGCAGCATCTGCAGGCGTTGCGATGCCGCCGGCAGAAAAATTAACTACCGGTAATTTGCCGTTCTTGGCAACATTGACAACCAAATCATAAGGGGCGCCGTTTTCTTTAGCAAAAGTCATTAACTCTTCACTTGGCATGTTGCTTAATTGACGTATCTGGGACATGATGGTGCGCATATGACGTACTGCTTCCACAACGTTGCCGGTTCCGGCTTCGCCTTTGGTGCGCATCATGGCAGCACCTTCGCCGATACGGCGTAAAGCTTCGCCTAAGTTACGGGCACCGCAGACGAAAGGAATCTTGAATTGGTGTTTGTCCAAGTGGTACATGTCATCTGCCGGTGTAAGAACTTCGCTCTCGTCGATATAGTCAACGCCAAGGGCTTCCAGAATTTCCGCTTCGACAATATGACCGATTCTTACTTTGGCCATCACAGGGATGCTGACGGCAGCTTTAATTTCCTTGATCATCTTTGGGTCGCTCATACGTGCGACACCGCCTTCTTTACGAATATCGGAAGGTACGCGTTCCAAGGCCATAACTGCTACAGCACCGGCTTCTTCCGCAATTCTTGCTTCTTCAACATTGGTAACGTCCATGATGACGCCGCCTTTTAACATTTGCGCTAAGTTCCTGTTTAATTCTGCACGATCTGTCATTTTATATTCCTCCAAAATTTTGTTGTTTTTAAAGTACACTATGCGATTAGAATACAACAAAACTGTCACAGATAAAAGCGTCAGTTTTAATAATTTTAAAAGGGACAGATTAAAAGTGGAAACAGAGAAAAACGCAGCATTCCGAAAGGGATGCTGCGTCGGTAAGATATAAATCAGTATTAATTGAATAGAGCTCTCAGGTCTGGGGAGGCGAGAATTTCTTCGGTTGTCAGACCTCGGGCTTTCAGGTTAGAGAGAGTATCGAGAACTGTTTGAGCCCAGAAGCAGAGCGCATATTCTTCTGTTGTAAATGGAGAATCTTCAGCAGTAACATCATAAAGCAATTCCAGCAGACTCCTCTCGCCTGCAAGTGACAAATAAATAAGAGTGTTGCGTGTAGGCCCCCAGATGGCGTCATCAGGTACCATCATAAAAAGAGCTGTCACGGCTTCATCGCCGCCGGATTCGTACTTCCATTCTGTGCCGCTGATATTTTCTGTCAGTAATTTATTCAGTACGACCGCGTCGAATAAAGGAAGAAAGAGTTCCGCACCTTTGCGTGTAGCGTCATCGATTACTTCACAGGCGCAAACGGCGTTAAGCTTTTTCGAATCCGGATTTTTTGCCGTTTTCATAAACTTACAGGTAATCATCTTGGTCCCTCCTTTGACAGTAAAAATAAATGTTTCACAGACAATCAAGGTTAATTGTCTATAATAATATTTGACTTCGACGGCTGGGGAGAATATCCTTTTTATCTTTTTAAAATACTTTCGAGCATTTCCAGAAAACGCTTATCGTCAGCGGAACTTCTTTTTTTAGGACCTTTGGTACGACCGCCGCCACGGCGCAATTTCGCTTTAACCTCGCGTTCTTCCAACAAGAAATCCATTTTGCCGCTCGTGTATTCGATGCCTGTCGGATTCAGGCAGTAGGCATTTTTGCTTACGATGAGAGCAGCCAGCCCCCAATCCTGCGTGATGACTAAGTCACCTGGCTTTGCCATATTAAAGATTTTCAAATCTGCTTCCTGCGAATTGCTATCAACGCTCAGGTGGTTAAGATTGTCAATGTTATGGTCAAAGCCGGATATGGTATAAACCTCAAGCTGATATTTGGCGGCTGCGTTTTGACAGATTTTTAAGACTTGTTTGGGACAGGCATCGGCATCAATAATTATTCGCATGGCAGCCTCTTTCTTTATAGTATGTAAAAGTATCGTTTTCGTTTATTTTAACCTACAAGGCATAATTTAGAACTAGCAATCATAGTAAGCTGGAAAGAATTCAGGGAATCTTCAAAAAGGCAGCACAGCTGGGGCAATCAGAAAAAAACGGCCGTTATAGTAACGACCGTTTGGGGGTATCAGGATGTTGTTTCGTATTTGCCTTTTTTGAAAAGCAGGTACCCATAAATAAGTAAATTTAAGACGGCGGCAAAGATGTTGTTTTGCGGCAACAGCGTAATGAGTACGACGATAATTATTTTCCACTTTGAAAGGCCGATGTCCCGCAGTCTCCTTACTACGAAAGTAATAGCGCAAATGGTCAGGGGAACCATTATCATATATAAAGATATCAGTGAAGCTGTATTTTTACTAAATAAAGCCAGGCATGCAAGGGAAAAGTTGAGAAAAGCCAGTGGTATCCAGCGCATCATAAAAGCTTTTCTGCCTATGCGTCCGCTAAGGGAAAGCAGTCCAAGGCTTTCCGGTTCTATCTTTTCAGCAGCGACAGCGGTTTCATTATTTTCTTCATCAGCTATAGCAATAATTTGATGACCGCAATTTGGGCACTTGTCATTTGTTTTTTCAAATTCGGTATTGCAATTCGGGCATTTTTCCAATGTCAAAACCTCCAAATATCAATGATGCAGTTATTGGTTATTATAACATAAAAGTTTTTTGAGCTAGTTGTTTATGATATTTTCTGCCGCATATTTAAGCGCGATCAGCGAGCCGACGGCGAGGGCGATAACTAAGGACCATTGTTTGCTGGTGCCGGTGTCGCGATAGCGAATTACACGGTAACAGATTTTTATACATAAAGCACAAAGCATTAGCCAGAGAAATATGGAAAACAACAATAAATAATTCATTTTTACCTCAGATTAAGATTTTTTGCTGATTAAACATACCAATATTATAACATGCAGTTGCTGCAGCTAAGCAAATATTTTATAATCCGGACGTTTATGTCGCTAAAAGTATTTTGTATACTTTGGGTATAAATATTGTTTGCTAATTACTATTGTGGTATACTCACAACATTACAAATAATTTACTAATGCTCGATATATTAATGAAGAGTGTAATAAAGGCAAACAAACAGAAAAAGATAGAGCAAAATGAGGGGCGAAGGACTGGTTCAAACAGGTAATAATCTGTTGAAACCGGTCTTTTTTCTATTTATTTACCTGAAAACCATGATTATTTGAAAGGCAGAGGAGGATTTGCTACACTTAAGGCAAATAAAATATCTATAATTTATAATTTGATTGAACAGTATGAAAGGGGTGCGGCTTAATGAAAGCAATCATTATTGATAATTTTGGAGATAGTTCTGTCTTTTGCGAGCGGGAATTGTCTGTGCCTAAAGTTATTCCCGGACATGTGTTGATAGAGGTTAAGGCAACAAGTGTAAATCCCGTGGACTGCCGAATTCGCAGCGGAGAAGCTCCGGGTATGGCGCCTGTTTTGCCGGCAGTATTGCATGGCGATGTTGCCGGTATTGTTGTTGCCGTAGGGGAAGGTGTTAGCGGTTTCCAACCGGGGGATGAAGTTTATGGACTCGCTGGCGGTACGAAAGGTACTGCAGGAGGTGCCTTGGCTGACTATATGCTGGCTGATGCTAGCCTTCTTGCTTTTAAACCGCAGTCGCTGAGCATGGTGGAAGCGGCAGCGTTGCCTTTGGTATCGCTGGCTGCATGGCAGGCTCTTATTGAACGTGCAAATATTGAGCGTGGGCAAAAGGTGCTTATACATGCCGCTGCCGGCGGCGTTGGACATGTGGCCGTGCAAATAGCTAAATGGGCTGGCGCAGAAGTTTATACTACCGCATCTACTCCACGGAAGATAGCGTTAGGCACCGAATTGGGAGCTAAAGCTGTTATTGATTATACGCAGGAGACCGTTCGCGAATATGTGGAAAAACATACTGACCGCAAGGGTTTTGATGTTGTTTTCGATACTGTCGGCGGCCCTAATCTGGAGAAATCATTTGAGGCTGTCAAATCACTGGGACAGGTGGTGTCAATAGCCACGCGCGGCATACACGATTTATCTTTGATGAATTTCAAGGGT
>JBOFWD010000178.1:0-2112 GCA_051653445.1 Acidaminococcaceae bacterium
TGCCTGGTTTGATTATATTTATTTTTTTGCTGACGGAGAATGCCTGGCATGAGTTAAAAACCATGAAGTTGTTTTCCGGAACATTATTGTTTTTGGCAATCGCGGTTCCGTGGTATCTGGCTATGTATCTTAAGCATGGCATTGATTTTATCAATGTGTTCTTTGGTACGCATAACTTTTTGCGTGCTACTGTTTCTGAGCATCCGCGCGATAATGTAATTTACTTTTATACGCTTGTTCTATTGGCAAGTTTTTTCCCTTGGGTAGCTATACTTCCTGCTGCGATTAAGCACTATTGCAGAAATGCCGGAAAATGGGTAAAGCCACCAAGTCAGGAAAAATTTCTGCTGATTTGGGCTTTTGTCATTTTCTTTTTCTTCCAAAACATGGCGACTAAATATTTGACATATACTTATCCTATGCTGTTCCCGCTTGCTTTAATAATTGGCGGCTGGCTTGACGCTAAAAGTGAGAAGTCAACATTAGGAAATGTTTTGTTGTATAATTTTTCTTTTTATATTTTTTTGATTGGGACAGCTTTTTGGGTAGACAGAACGAAACAATTTGACTTGCGTTCTGAATGGCAGTTGCTCTTTGTCGCTGTGTTGGGTATGGTCGGCTGCGTTTATTACTATATGATGGGCAACAGGAAGGCCGTTGTTTTCGGTATTGCCTTAACCTCTATCTTTTTTAATATAGGTTTGATCCGCAATGTATGTCTGCCCCTCGCAGAGCTGCGATCTGCCAAGAACATTGCGCTAGAAATCAAGGACTATCCTGACCAACAAATAATAGCCAGTTATGGAGATTATCCAACATCTGCCGTTTTTTACTCAGGCAAGAAGATTGTTAAATTGCTGCCGGCTGATCGGGTAGAAAACTTCAAACCGGAAGCTTTCAGTTGGAGCAGCAAGAATATAATGCCATATGCTGTCATGGAAGATTTCCCGCATTCTAAAGAAGTGATTTTGCTTTTGCAGAAAAAAGAATATAACAATCTAAAGAAGGATAGTAACGATCATTGGGCTTTGCTGGCAGAAGTAAACGGACGTTATATCCTTAAGGATTAGAAAAAATCATTGATGGTTTCTTGGCAATCGGTTCGTAAATTTTAATGAATTGCCAAGAAACTTTTTAATTTTAACAATTTAAAGCAGGTATATTGAAACTTTTGCCTAATATATAAGTTTTAGCGAGATGTAAGTGTTTGATCATAAAAACAATGATTATTTTTTGGAGGTGGCACAATGCCGAAATCAATTAACCAAAAAGCAAAATTGTTATATATTAAAAAATTTTTGCTTGAAGAAACAGATGAAAATCATCAACTGACAGTTAATCAGATTATAGCTAAATTGGCTGAACATGGTATTAATGCTGAACGCAAGAGCATTTATGATGATATAGAGACTTTGAGAAATTTTGGGCTTGATATTATTTGCATCCGAAGCCGTTCTAATTCTTATTTTATTGGAGAGAGAGAATTTCAACTGCCGGAGTTAAAATTATTGGTTGATGCCGTGGAAGCCTCTAAATTCATTACCGGCAGGAAGACTCTTGAATTAATAAAGAAATTAGAAGGCTGTACAAGTAAATATCATGCGAAATCCCTGCATAGACAAGTGATTGTCAAAGACAGAATAAAGAATATGCATGAGAGTATTTACTATAACGTTGACAAGCTTCATCAGGCTATTGCTGATAAGAAACAAATCAGTTTCAAATATATGGAGTGGACAATAGATAAAAACGAAAAGTTTCGCAAAAATGGTGTCAGGTATATCGAAAATCCCTGTTCGTTGTGTTGGGACAATGATAATTATTACTTGATAACCTTCAACAGCAAGTACCAAAAGAATTTGCATTATAGAGTTGACCGTATGGCAGATGTCAGCGTGCTTGAGACGGCTTGTGAAGATTGTGAAGGGCATAAATCGTTCGACATTGTAAGTCATGCGCGAAAACATTTTGGTATGTATGGCGGTGAAGAGACAAATGTTGAGCTGCAATTCGACAAGTCTTTAGCGGGTGTTGTTATTGACCGTTTTGGCAAAGATATCGCGATCAAACAGACTGATGAAAATGATTTTGTTATTTGTGTCGATATTGCTG
>JBOFWD010000179.1:0-8872 GCA_051653445.1 Acidaminococcaceae bacterium
TACCAATAATTTCCGGATTTATCATCTCTAAAACTCCGTTACCAACATCAATAACAACTATACGAATGGAAACACCAATCTGTGGGGCTGCCAAACCGACGCCCTCAGCTGCATACATGGTATCAGCCATATCACTTAGCAAACGCTTTATTCTTTTGTCTATTTTCGTAACTTTTGCTGCTACTTGGCGTAAGACGGGATTGCCAGCAGTTTTAATATCTAAAACAGTCATAATACCTCCAAAAAACTTCGTTTTCCTGTAAATTATAACACAAGTAACGCTTCGGGAAAACAAAAGTTAGCCTTTTTAAACAACACTTATAGGATCAACATCAAAATATACGTTTTTCATTTCTTTAAATTCGGATTCACCCAATGCCTTTTTAATCGAACTCATGTGATTGCTCTTTATCAATATATTAATACGATATAAATCTCTGACCTTCTCAACTATTCCAGGAAACGGCCCCATTACATTTACATCTTTATTCGCTCCTTGCAAAAAAAGTGACTGCAGATAATTGACAATTCTCTGCGCCAACGCATTCCCTTTATTTTGGCTGTTATCGACAACCGTTATCTTCAGAAGTTGAGAAAAAGGAGGATAAGACAATTCCTCGCGCACCAAAAGTTCCTGTTTAGCAAAAGTATCGTAATCCTGCTTGGCCGCCAGTTTGATAATTTCATTGTCCGCATCATATGTCTGCAAAACTACATGCCCTTTTTTATCACCACGTCCAGCTCTCCCAGCTGCCTGTGTTAAAAGGCTGAATGTTCTTTCGCCTGCTCTAAAATCCGGAAGATTAAGCTGAGAATCAGCTGCAAGGATTCCAACCAGTGTAACATTGCTTATATCATGACCCTTGGCAACCATCTGCGTTCCCAAGAGAACATTTGACTTGCCGTCTGCAAAATTACGCAATATTTCTTCATGAGCAAATTTACGTCCTGTTGAATCCTGATCCATTCTCAGAATCTTTATTTTGGGGCTAATCATTTCAATGGCAGCTTCAGCCTTTTGCGTACCGGTACCAAAATACTTAATTTTTCTGCTATGGCACTTAGGGCATTCATCAGGTATTGGCAGAGTAAAACCGCAATAATGACAACGCAATATCTTGCCAGCACTATGATATACCAACGCCACGGCACAATGGGGGCACATTACAGACTCACCACAATCTCTACACATAACAAAAGTGGAAAATCCGCGGCGATTAAGCATTACGATTGCTTGTTCTCCACGTTCAACTGTTTCTAACAGTGCTGCTTGCAACTTTTCTGAAATCACAGACTTATTGCCACCCTTGAGTTCCTCTCTCATATCAATGATCGATACCTCAGCTAAACTACTTGCGTGCGGCCTCTTAGTTAACCTTAAATGCTTATATCGTCCATTTAATGCGTGATAATAAGAGCAGAGATCAGGTGTAGCACTACCCAAAAGTAAAGGTATTGAAGCCATTTGTGCTCTTTTCAGTGAAATTGTTCTTGCATGATAAGAGGGCCGCTCCTCCTGCTTATAGCTATACTCCTGTTCTTCGTCCATAATAATAAGGCCTAAGTTTTGAAAAGGAGCAAATACTGCTGACCTAACTCCTATTAATATGTCTGAGCGTCCTGTTCTCATTTTGTACCAAACATCTGCCCGTTCACTTTGTGATAGCTTGCTATGTACAACAGCTACACGTTTACCAAACCATGACTTAAATCTTTCAACTATTTGCCCTGTCAAAGCAATCTCCGGTACTAAAACCATTACTTGTTTGCCTTTGGCCACAGCCTCTTCTGCTGCTCTAAGGTATATTTCGGTTTTCCCGCTTCCCGTAACCCCTTGCAGAAGAAATGTATCATGTTTAAGCAACGTTATTGCTTCTTTAATTTTTAATAAGGCTTCTGCCTGTTCCGTTGTCAGAATAAGCTTGTCCTTTTTATAAATATAATCATGCTAACTATCGCGAAGAACTCTTTTTTGGCTTCTTATAATCCATCCCTTTTGACATAAAATGCGTATGGTAGATGCGGAAACTTTTTTATTCAACAATATTTCCGTCTCCAGCTCCCCCTGCTCATGCAAAATAGCAAGAGCCTCTTTTTGAGCCGGCATGCGCTTAAGATCATTTAAAACTTGCCGACCTTCATCAGATAGCTTATAAACGTTTACACTCTTTTCTTTAATTTTTTTGTCAATTTCATAATCAAGAAAAAGTGCTTTTTTGGCTAAAAGTTTTTTTAATAACCCGCCTTTGCCAAATTTGGTTTCAATAGTCTTGCGACTTGCGCCTTGATTTTCTACGAGAAAATCATAAAGTAATTGTTCGTCGTCAGCAAAATCTTCTGCCACTGCTTCTGGATTCGCTAAATACTTTGGTGTACTTCTTATACTGCTTCTGCCAGGTATAAAAAGCCTCATTGCTTCTGCTAACGAACACATATAATAATCAGAAATCCATTGCGACAATAAAAGCATCTGTTGGTCAAACCAAGGCGTCGTATCCAAAGTATCAATAATTTCTTTTAGATCACTGTTGCCAACTGGGTTTTCATGAATTTTAACAACAAACCCTTCCACCATCTGATGCCCGAAAGGGACAATAACCCTCCATCCCTCATTGATGAAGTCCAATTCATTGCCAATCGCATATGTAAATTGTTTAAAAAGGTTTTTAACAGGCAAGTTTATTGCCACATCTGCGTATTTCATATTTCACCCCGCATAATAAAAAACAAAGCAAGGACTAAAATAGTCCTTGCTTTTAGCCATAAAACTTATTTCGTTACAATAAATAAAAATCCTGCCTATAAATTTGCCTGCTTACGCAGAGTTTCAACTTTATCAAGTTTTTCCCATGGCAAATCAATGTCATTACGTCCCATGTGGCCATAAGCAGCTGTTTGCTTATAGATAGGTCTGCGCAAATCCAAGGAATTGATAATGCCTGCTGGACTTAAAGTAAAATTCTTCTTAATGAGCTCTATGATTTTCTCATCGCTTATTTTTCCTGTACCAAAGGTCTCCACTGATATTGATACCGGCTTGGCAACACCTATTGCGTATGCTAACTGCAATTCGCATTTATCAGCCAAACCAGCCGCTACAATGTTCTTTGCAACATAGCGCGCTGCATACGCAGCACTTCTGTCAACCTTTGTTGGGTCCTTGCCAGAAAAGGCTCCGCCGCCATGACGAGCCATGCCGCCATAGGTATCGACAATTATTTTTCTGCCGGTTAAACCAGAGTCACCTTGAGGCCCTCCAATAACAAAACGACCTGTCGGATTTATGTAGTACTTAGTTTCATTGTCAAGCATTTCTGCCGGGACAATAGGTTCTATTACATACTTCTTGATATCATGTTCAATTTGTTCAGCCGTAACATCCGGGCTGTGCTGAGTAGAGATAACAATAGTATCAACACGCACTGGTTTTTCGTCTTCATACTCAACTGTGACCTGTGTTTTTCCATCTGGTCTTAAATAATCAAGTTGTTTGTTTTTGCGCACTTTTGCAAGTTGGCGCGCTAATTTATGCGCTAAAGAAATAGGCAGCGGCATATATTCTTCCGTTTCATTAGTTGCATAACCAAACATCATGCCTTGGTCACCAGCACCGACAGAACTTTCTTCCTCAGCCTCACCGGCTTTTGCTTCCAATGCTTTATCAACACCAAGTGCTATATCGGCTGACTGTTCATCTATTGATGTTAAAACGCCACAAGTATATCCGTCAAAGCCATACTTAGCGCGGTCATAACCGATTTCCACAATAGTCTCTCTGGCGATTTTAGGAATATCTACATAACAACTGGTCGTTATTTCACCAACAATATGCACCTGACCTGTAGCAACAAGGGTTTCACAAGCAACACGAGCCAGTGGATCTTTTTCGATTACCGCATCCAATATCGCGTCAGAAATTTGATCCGCAATCTTATCCGGATGGCCTTCGGTTACAGATTCTGATGTAAATAATTTTTTCATTTATTTCTCCCTTCTGATTTTCAAACTAATAAAAACGCCCTCAAAAAATGAGAGCGTCAAGTTTTAAAACTATTTTCTTCCCATCTCACAATTTTCATTGCAGGACTTAGCACCGTTTTGGTAAAACCAATGGTTGCTGCAGCTTCATCGGGCCATTCCCTCCACCATCTCTTGATGAGTCCATATTAAATTACATGCACCATTATAAACCATTAGATAAAAAATAACAAGTTATTTATTTATGCTCGCTTTGACCTCATCCAGCAAGACCTGAGCAACTTCAAATTTAGACATTTTTTCGAGGTTTTTTACTTCTCCGTTAGGAAAGAGGAATTTCACGACATTGGTATCATAATTAAAACCAGCACCAGCCATAGTAACATCATTGGCAACAATCATATCAAGATTTTTCTTTCTGATTTTCTCGCTTGCATTTGCCAGTAAATTTTGTGTTTCAGCAGCGAAGCCAACTAAAAACTGTTTTGTTTTCAATTCTCCCAATGTTTTTAAAATATCAGGATTTTTGTCTAAAACGATTGTCAAAGCATCATCATTTGTTTTCTTAATTTTTTGTTCCGCAACTTCATGTGGAGAATAATCAGCAACTGCCGCCGCTTTGATCACAATATCCATCTCATCATATTTGTCTAATACAGCGTTCATCATTTCACGCGTAGTTTCAACATTAACAAAGGCAACATTGGGCGGTGGATTTAGCGAAGAAGGTCCGGATACCAAGACAACATCTGCCCCACGTTCGGCCGCAGCTTGTGCCACAGCATAACCCATTTTGCCGCTTGAACGATTGCCAACAAAACGGACCGGGTCAATTGGTTCACGAGTTCCAGCAGCCGTGACCAAAATTTTTAGTCCCCTTAAATCCCCTTCTTTGTGAGAAATAATATTTTTTGTAAAACTAAGGATTTCAGCAGGTTCAGGTAATCGACCTACACCAGAAACGCCACATGCCAAATAACCGGTTGCCGGCTGCATAATAATAAAACCGTAATCGGCTAATTTTCTTAGGTTGTGCTGCGTTATAGGGCTAAGGTACATCTGGGTATTCATTGCCGGGCAAAGAATTACAGGTGTCTTAGATGCTAATATAACTGTGGATAATAAATCATCAGCAATACCATTGGCAGCTTTTGCTAAAATATTAGCCGTAGCAGGAGCAACTATCATAAAATCCGCCCAATCCGCCAATGCAATATGCTCAACATTAAACTCCTGAGTATCGGACCACATGCTTACAGCAACGGCATTGCCGCTAATCTCCTTGAAAGTAAGAGGCGTAACGAATTTTGCGGCTGAATCTGTCATCACAACACGAACTTCCGCTCCTTCTTTGCGCAATTTGCTTACCAAGTCAACAGCTTTATATACAGCAATTCCGCCAGTTACTCCAAGAACAATTTTCTTTCCCTTCAACACGCTGAGTTCCCCCTACTTAATACCAGTTTTTGTACGTTCGTATGTAATTTTATCACTGGCAATTTCTTCCAAAGCAATCGTAACGGCTTTATTAGATTTGCATTCCACAAGACTTTGGGCACCGCTCAGCAATTCCCTTGCACGCTTGGCACCAAGAATCACCAAAGTATATTTACTATCAACCTTTGTTGCCAAATAATCAATTGACGGTTTAACCATGGACATAATTATTCACTACTCCTCACATGTGCCATTTCGGCATATTTCATTTACGATAAAGAATGTCCGCACAGCACGATTGCGCTCTGCATCAATAATATTGCTTACTTTCTTAGATGCTTTTTCCACCTCATCATTGACTATTATATAGTCATATTTCGAAGCATATGCTAGTTCTGATGTAGCAGCACTTAGTCTGCGTTTGATTACTTCCTCAGAATCAGTACCGCGTTTATATATGCGTTTTGTCAATTCATCAAGAGATGGCGGTACTATAAAAACAAAAACAGCGTCTGAAAAACGTTTTTTTATCTGAAGTGCTCCCTGAGGATCTATTTCTAGAACAACATCTTTTCCCTGATCCAGGATATCCATCACATACGACCTGGGCGTTCCGTAATAATTACCGTAAATCTCAGCATATTCCAGCATTTCATCGTTAGCAATCATTTCTTTAAAACGATCTATAGTTAAGAAAAAATAGTCCTTGCCATCAACCTCACCTTTGCGGGGAGCGCGTGTTGTAGCCGAGACTGAATAAGAAAGGTCGCTGCGCTTTTCGCGTAATTTTTGACAAATTGTACCTTTGCCGGCACCAGAGGGTCCTGATAAAACCAAGAGAACTCCTTGTGGCTTCATTCTTCATCCTCCCCCTGTACTGTCTCTTCCTGTTCATCTGCACCCGCTTGATATAATCGGTTAGCGATTGTTTCCGGTTGTATGGCGGATAAAATTATATGGCCGCTGTCAACTATCAGAACCGCACGTGTTCTCCTACCATAAGTAGCATCAATGACAACGCCGCGTTCCTTACCCTCCTGAATAATGCGTTTTATTGGAGCAGATTCCGGACCAATAATCGCAATGATTCGGTTTGCGGCAACAATATTTCCAAATCCTATGTTTATTAACTTCATATCCATAAGTTCACCCTTTCCGAATCATTCTATATTCTGAACCTGTTCGCGAATTTTTTCAATTTCGCCCTTAATTTCAACAACTACTTGTGTAATAGTAAAATCGTTGGCTTTTGAAGCAATTGTATTAGCCTCACGATTAAATTCCTGAATCAAAAAATCCATTTTGCGACCTACAGGCTGTTCACTGTTGACCATTGACTTGAATTGTTTGAGATGACTTTTCAAACGTACAATTTCTTCGGTAATATTAACACGATCAGAAAAAATAGCTACTTCCTGGATGAGTCGCTCCGGTTCAACTTCCTGACCGTAATCCTTCAGCAATTCATTGATACGCTCCCCCAGTCTTTTATCATATTCGATAACGACCTGTGGTGCTCTTTCTTCGACAATCTTCAGTTTCTCTGCAATCAAATTAGCTCGAGAAACCATGTCGTTTTGCATGTTGGAGCCTTCCGCTGTTCTCATCGCAATTAAGTTAGCTAAAGCCGCTTCAATTGCCGTAAGTATCTTCGGCCATAAGGTTTCTACATCAAAATACCCCTCTTTTGCTGATATAACATCAGGACAACGTGATATATAGAGAATTTCTGCCTGTTCCAATAACTTGGTCTCAGGATAACCAACTGCCATGCATACTTCCCTTAAAGCATCATGATAGGCAAGTGCAAGCGCTTTGTCAACTTTCACCCTACAACCTTCGGGGTTGTTATAATCTGCTGTAATAAAAACATCAACGCGACCACGGCTGACAGTATTTAAAATAGTCTTGCGAATTTTATCTTCCAATGCGTTCAAAAATCTCGGCAGTCTTATTGCAACTTCATTATAGCGATGATTTACCGTTTTCATTTCAATAACGAAAGATAGATTCTCATCGTTATATTCTCCACGTCCAAAGCCCGTCATACTTTTTAGCAAGCTAAAGCCTCCCGTCAGTTGTAATTATTTAATTAATTCATATTACCCAAATGCAATCTGAATTCTCTTTGCCCTACAATTTTATCATCAATTTTAATGATAAAAGGCAGTGTTGCATTAACTTGCGAAATATCAAAATAAAAATAATATTGCAAATTCCATATCGGCATCTTTACATTGATTTTATCGCTTACAACATTCTGAACTTTTTTTTCTTTATCCGACGACAGCTGTGTTTTATCTGATTCATGATTAACGCCTGTAATATTTTTATTTTGTTCAACTGTCTTTTCAATAACTTTTTCAGTAGAAGACGCGGAAATCAATTCTCCATAATAAGGCAACAACTTTTTGTCCCCTTGTAATAATACCACCTGCAAATTGGCTGGATTAAGCTTTTCCGGAGCATCAATTATAGCACCAATTACAAGCGCTTGGTCATAACCAGCAGCCAGATTTCTACTGTCTTCCAATTTTATTTCGTCAAAAGCCTTTGCTTTGTTCTGCGCATCCATTGCTACAATTAAATAAGGCGTATATACAATAATGCTTTCAATATCAGCATAGATGTTCTCTTTCAAAGCTTCATTAACAGTCCAAGGTTTTTGCAACTCATTTGCAGAAACAGCAGCCTTGCTTCTGCCATATTCCTGGGCAGCACCAATCATTTGGTCGCTTATAGCAAGCATAGCAAAAGTTTGCTGACAAAACGTTAACAATAAACAAAATACAATAGCAAAGATCTTCATCAGTGCCTCCACCTTACCAACATAAAATTATTCTTTGACTGAACATCCCCACCTAGTGGATAAGTTTGACCAATCACACAGAACACATTATACTTAGGATATTATAAATAAATAGGACTTTATCAAGTTATTATATAATATCAATTGAATTGACGCAAATATTATCGAAATATTTTGGATAGAACGAAGGTGTTTAATATGAATTTAGAAGGCATAACTCTCCATATCCTTACGAAAAATCTTCAAACTTCTCTTGTTGGCGGAAAGATTGCAAAAATATTCATGCCTACACCGGCATCTCTAATACTCTTAATCAGGAACGGCAAAGATACCTTGTCTCTGCTAGCTGATTTCAGCGGAGATTCCCCTTTGTTATATATGCCTGATAGCAGTCCCGAAAATCCGGATAAACCTCCCGCCTTCTGCATGTTGCTTCGTAAACACCTGGAAGATGGACGAATAACAAAGATTGAGCAAGCAGGTTTGGATCGTATTATCAACATGGAAATAGATTCTATCGGCCCTGCAAGGCAAATAATAACAAAAAAACTTGTTTTCGAATTAACCGGTAGAAACAGCAATATAATTCTTACAGAAAATGAAATTATAATAGACTCACTCAAACATATCGGTAAAAACACCTGCAGT
>JBOFWD010000180.1:0-2292 GCA_051653445.1 Acidaminococcaceae bacterium
GTCATGGCACAGGTTATCGTGAATTCCATTCCGGCAAGCATGGGACCGCACATGGGCTTTATTTCCGCTTTCCTCAGCTTGCCAGGTGTGTTCTTCCTGACAAATGATGCCTACTATTTTGGCGTATTGCCTGTTTTGAATCACGCTGCCAATTCTTACGGTGTGCCAAGCGCTATGATGGGTATTGCATCCTTGATTGGTCAGGGCGCACATCTTCTCAGCCCGTTGGTTCCGTCCACATATCTTTTGGTTGGCTTGAACAAAATCGAATTTGGCGATTTGCAGCGTTATGCACTTTTACCGGCCATCGGCCTTTCCTTGTGCATGCTGGTAGTCGCACTTATTCTTGGTATTGTAACTATGTAGGTTTTAGACAGTAATAAAGGGTGTCGCTAATAGGTTTCCAAAACCTATTTTGAGACACCCTTTTTGTATTATTTCAGTTTTATTCTGCTGGGACAATAGTTCCGTTGTATTTGTCAGCAATGAATTTTTTAACAGTTTCAGAATGGAAGATTTCGGCAATCTTCTTGTATGTTGGGTCATCTTTATCTTTGTTGTTGGCGGCTAGCACCATTACTGCCAGAGGTTCGTCCTTTGATTCGAGGAAGATGCCTTGTTTCTTCACATCAAGGCCGGCGCTCATGACGTAGTTCATAGTGATAGCTGAGGCATCGACATCAGCCAGACTGCGTGGGAGCTGTGCGGCTTCGAGTTCTTTGAACTGCAATTTTTTTGGATTTTCAGCAATATCGGCAACGGTTGCTTTGAAGCCGACGCCGTCTTTAAGTTTGATCAGACCGGCTTTTTCCAGCAAGACCAAGCCACGGCCACCGTTTGTAGGATCATTCGGGATTGCTATGATGGCGCCTTCCTTAATGTCTTTCACATCTTTAACTTTGTCACTGTAGATACCCATACGCATCAAGATGGTTTTGCCGATGGGTATGAGGTTAGAATTATTTTGTTTGTTAAAATTGTCTAAAAATGGCTTATGTTGGTAGCTGTTGAGATCGATGTCGCCGCTGGCAAGTGCTTTGTCCGGCGTAATGTAGTCCGTGAATTCAATTAGTTTGACGTTAAGACCTTGTTTTTGAGCTTCTTTTGCTACAGCTTCTACTACTTCGGCATGGGGGCCAGCAGTTGCGCCGATTTTAATTTCTTTTTTGGAATCAGCGGCTTTATCAGAAGCTTGTTTGGAATTGCCGCAACCTGTTAGTGCGATAGCCGCTATTGTGGCAAGAGCAAATGGAAGAAACAGTTTCTTGAAGTTCATATTTTTATACCTGCTTTCTAAAAAAAATATCAATCATACTATCTAAGTATGATTGATATGAATTATACTGTGTCTAAGAAAAAGTGTCAATTAAAAAAGGTTACAGTTCCTGATTCCAGATGGTATTTGGCACCTATGACCTCGACTTTGTTTTGGTGGATAAGATGCTGCATAATGGGGTTAGCGTTTATCGTGTCTTGTACAAGTTTTACGTTTTCAGTTTCTACTTCGTTATAGATTTTTCCGCCGGTGGCTGATTTGTCTTGGGCTTTAACATTATCAATAGCCGGTTGTATTTTTGCAGCTATTTTTGCTATGTTTTCTGTAACTTCGCCGCCGTCAACAGATGCTTTTACGGCGCCGCATTTTTCATGTCCAAGGACAACAACGAGCGGTGAACCAAGATGTTCTACTGCGTATTCGATGCTGCCCATTTCAATGGCATCGACGACGTTGCCGGCAACTCTTATGACGAATAAGTCACCTAAAGCTTGGTCAAAAACTAATTCCGGTGGAATACGGGAATCGGAACAGGATACTATCACGGCAAAAGGTTTTTGACCGTTTACGGATAAGTCAGTACGTTTTTCAAGGCTGAAATCTTTCGCAAAAACTTTGCCTTGGCTGAAACGGGTATTGCCTTCGATGAGGAGGTTACGAGCTTCTGCAGGTGAAGTGACTATTGCCGTACGTGTGTAAACGGTAGAGGTTTTTTCTTTGGCTGCAGCAGAAGCAAGGTCATAAGTTGTTGGTAGCGCGGTAAGTGAAAGTGCAAGCAGAGTCGCGGATAAAATTTTTTTCAACATGTTTTTTTTCATTAAGACAAGCCCCCATTTTGTTTATTTTGCGTATTGAAATATACGAGAGCATTATAACAAAAAAATATCTGAGGCAACAAGGGGGCAAAGGGTAAGAATTAAGTTGCTGGCCGATAGCATATTTGTGCCTGTTGTGTCATAATGAAAAAAGATATAGAGAATGAAAATGGAAACAGTTTACTGGGGGGCAATATAGAT
>JBOFWD010000181.1:0-1428 GCA_051653445.1 Acidaminococcaceae bacterium
AAGGATGGCAGTACAAGAGAATATGCTGCAGGTGTAACTCTATTGGAAGTAGCAAAAAGCTTGTCACAGAAATTAGGAAAGGTTGCTTTGCTGGCAGTTGTTGATGGCAAAAATAAAGATCTTACCGATGTTCTGGAAAATGACGCATCTGTGGAATTTGTAACGGCAGATACGCCGGAAGGACTCCATGCGATACGTCATACTGCAGCCCATGTAATGGCACAGGCAATTCAACATTTATTTCCAGGCACAAAATTTGCCATAGGACCTGCGATTGCAAACGGCTTCTATTATGATCTCGACAGCGAGCATGTATTCACGCCGGAAGATTTAGTTGCAGTTGAAAAAGAAATGGCTAAAATCGTTAAAGCCAACGCTCCTCTTGTGCGCACAGAGTTGCCAAGAGCAGAAGCCTTGGCAATGTTTACAAAGATGGCAGAACCATACAAGGTTGAATTGATTAATGATTTGCCTGAAGATGCTATTATCAGCATTTATCAACAGGGCGACTTTCTTGACCTTTGTGCCGGCCCGCATTGCCCTACGACAGGTCGTGTCAAAGCGTTTAAATTACAAAGCATTGCAGGCGCTTATTGGCGTGGCAATGAAAAAAATAAAATGCTGCAGCGTATATATGGAACTGCCTTTAATACTAAAGAAGAACTTGATGCTTATCTTAATATGCTGGAAGAAGCAGCGAAACGCGATCATCGCCGACTTGGCAAGGAACTTGACCTTTTCAGTATTCAAGAGGAGGGACCAGGCTTTCCTTTCTTCCATCCAAATGGGATGATTATCCGCAATGAGCTTGAAGATTATTGGCGTAAAATTCATAGACTATATGGCTATCAGGAAATCAAAACACCGATGATATTGTCACGCAGTCTTTGGGAACAATCAGGACATTGGGATCACTACAGGGAAAATATGTATTTTACCCAAATTGACGAGCTTGATTTTGCCATCAAACCGATGAATTGCCCAGGTGGTATGCTGGTATATAAAACCAAGCCACATAGCTATAAAGAGTTGCCTATTCGTGTCGGTGAATTAGGACTTGTACACAGACATGAATTGTCAGGTGCCCTTCATGGCTTGTTCCGTGTACGTTGCTTTACGCAGGACGACGCACATATTTTCATGATGCCAAGTCAAATAAAGGAAGAAATCCAAAATGTAATAAAATTGTTTGACCAGGTTTATGGAACTTTTGGCTTGAAATATCATGCTGAATTGTCAACTCGCCCGGAAGATTCCATGGGTGATGCGGAAACCTGGGAAAAGACAACGAATGCACTGCGTGATGCAATGGAAGATTTTGGCCTTGAATACGTAGTTAATGAAGGTGACGGTGCTTTCTATGGACCGAAAATAGACTTTCATCTGACTGATTCCATTGGCCGGACATGGCAGTGCGGTACTATCCAG
>JBOFWD010000182.1:0-1125 GCA_051653445.1 Acidaminococcaceae bacterium
CTTTGCGCGAAGTTGCTTCCGCACATGGCCTTTATCTTGCGGTACAGTGTTGTGAACATCTTAACCGCTCACTGGTAACCGAAGCAGAGGCAATGGAAAAGTACGGCTGGGAAGAGGTAGCGGTAAGGCCTGTAGCTCAGGCAGGCGGTTCGCTCGCACAGGTGGCTTATGCTGCTTTTGTACAACCAATCGTGGTAGAAAAAATCACTGCTCACCTTGGGCTTGATATTGGACAGACATTGATTGGCATGCATCTTAAGCGTGTTGCCGTTCCGGTACGTCTGTCACAAAAAGAAATAGGCGCAGCTAATTTGACTGCCGCCAGGACCCGCCCGCCTTATATAGGGGGAGCAAGGGCCGTATACTAATAATCGTTGAGGGGGATTTTTATGTATTTGGATAATCTGAAAGCTTCTGACCCGGCAATCTATGCTGCTATTCAGGAAGAACTCGGCAGGCAGCGTAACAAAATTGAATTGATTGCCTCTGAAAACTTTGTGACTACACCCGTTATGGAAGCCATGGGTACTGTGCTGACCAACAAATATGCGGAGGGGTATCCGGGACATCGTTACTACGGTGGCTGCGAATACGTCGATAAAGTTGAAACACTGGCTATTGAACGTGCTAAAGAACTTTTTGGCGCTGAACATGCTAATGTGCAACCTCATTCGGGCGCCAATGCCAATACTGCTGTTTATTTTGCTTTCCTGAAACCAGGAGATACCATCATGGGTATGAATCTTTCTCATGGCGGCCACCTGACACACGGCAGTCCGGTCAATATTTCCGGCACTTATTTCAACATTGTTCCCTACGGTGTAAATCCGGAAACTGAAACTATTGATTATGCCGAACTAGAAAAACTGGCAGAAGAAAGCAAACCAAAA
Source organism: Acidaminococcaceae bacterium (assembly GCA_051653445.1). Lineage (GTDB taxonomy): Bacteria > Bacillota > Negativicutes > Acidaminococcales > Acidaminococcaceae > RZYP01. The sequence continues at coordinate 891 of JBOFWD010000182.1, forward strand.
ATTATTGTTGCGGGCGCAAGCGCTTATCCGCGTGCGATCGACTTCGAGCGAATGGCTGAAATAGCCCACAAAGTAGGCGCTTTGCTGATGGTAGATATGGCGCACATTGCCGGCCTTGTTGCAGCTGGCCTGCATCCGAGCCCGGTTCCTTATGCTGATATAGTTACCACCACCACGCACAAAACCCTGCGTGGCCCACGCGGCGGCTTGATTTTGTGTAAAGAAAAATACGCCA
>JBOFWD010000183.1:0-3115 GCA_051653445.1 Acidaminococcaceae bacterium
ATACGATTCCTGGCCGGGAAATTTTTTGACCGAGGCCCTGTTCCTGGAGGAAATTCAGTTATTATCGCATTGTTCCCGACAATTTGTTTAAATATACCAGCATTCTCATAAGGATATATGACATCAATGCCACAGCCGAGAACTGCTATCGTTTTTCCATCAGCCTTAAGCGCTCCCTTATGAGCAGCAGTATCTATACCACGCGCGCCTCCGCTTACTATAGTTAAACCAGCTAAAGCCAGATCTTGCGCGAATGTATGAGCTACTTTCAATCCATAAGATGTAGCCTTTCTTGAACCAACAATACCAACAGCTCTGGCAGTATCAGGCAAGGCTCCTTTAACATAAAGGACTGATGGTGGATTTTGAATATTCTTAAGTTGAAGAGGATAATCACTATCCTCGGTCGTGAGAATAGCAATGCCATTAGTCTTACAAAAAACTCTTAATTTTTCAGGGTAATCTTTTACTCTTGCAGCTAAAATTCTTGAACATTTTTCTGAAGTAAACAAGTGTGTTGCTGACAGCTCTTGTCCATTCGCTTCATAAGCCTTGCTTGCACTGCCAAAATGTTTAATCAACAATTGCATTTTTTTAAAGCTAAGATTGCAAACAGCATTTAAAGCCGCCAAATAATATCTTTCCGTACAAATCACCTCTAAGATTTATTAGGATGATTGGGACAAGAACAACAGTGATTAATTATGGTTATCTCAATACCTATATGCAAGTCATTATAATTCGTAAAATTTAGATGGTCAAGTAATACGAAGCTGGTTAAGCATATTTATAACGGCTTTAGCTATGTCAGGTGCCGCTTCAGGCCGGCCTAATTTTTGTCTTTGCTTTGTGTTTACTACCGAATAATTGCTGATGGCGAGTAAAACATCATTAGGAGTTTTAGCAATTATGGCTGCTCCGGAGATTTTAAGATATTCAGCATTTGCTTCTTCCTGTCCCGGTAAAGGTTTATAAATAATATAACTAAGAGCCGTTGTCAGAGTTTCAGCAGCGGTTAACCCACCTGCCTTACTGATGATTATGTCAGCAGCATGCATAAATTCTGGTATCGCTTCCGTAAATCCGTATACCTCAACATCAGGGTACAAATGTTTTAATTCCCTTGCCAGCTCTTTGTTTCGTCCAGTAATCGCAACAAAACGAATTTTTACAGGAATCTTTCCCATTACGCCCTCAAGTATTTCTTTCATTGGCAAAAGACCTTCACCACCCCCCATCAAAAGACAAATGGCAGTATCATCTAGCCAGCCAAATTTTTTTCTCAAATCATACCTGCTATATTCTTTTCGGAAAGCACTGCGAACCGGTATTCCATAAAAAAACAATTTTTGCCCTTTTTGCTTTTTTAATTCAGGCTTTAAATCATCGGCAGCCAAGAAATAAGCGTCAGTGCCATCACATATCCACCATTTATGTATGGTGAAGTCTGTTACAACTGATGTAAGTATTATTTTTGCATCCTTATGTTTCTTTTTATAAGCAGAAATAATACCAGCCGGCGTTGCATGCGTTGCAATTACAACATCAGGTTTTACTTGGCGTAAGTATTTGTCAGCAAGCAATGCCAATAGTTTATTTATTATATTACGCAGCCAAAGAGAACCAGAAGGATTATTCCCCCATTTATATGCTATTTCATATAAGCCAGGTACATATTTTAAAACAGATAAATAACCTTTCAAAACAATTTCGCCTATAAACTTAGGGAAAAAATCAAATGCACTTCCTAAAATTACATGACAATCATGGACTCTTTCAAATTCTTCTTTTAATGCTTCTGCAGCCAAAGCATGACCAGAACCTATGGGCGCAGACATAATTAAAATTTTATATTTTTTCTTTGTCATATCTAAGCCCTCGTAATTAAATATAGAAATACGCTGTCGATTGAACAAGCAAATTAAAGCACTTACTTGCATATTAGAAAGCTATTATTGTATCATAATTGTTAAGCATTACAATATGTCTTTAATTACTTCATATCAATTTTCAATAATTTAGGAGGATAAAATGAAAAAAAGAACACCAATATCTGCTTTTAATATTCCCATCGAAAAAATCAAAGCCGGTTATTATAGCGATGACTATTTTCTGCGCACAGCGGAAATATTAAATAAAGACAACAATCACCCACGTATCCTCATGCAAGTATTCCAACGTGAACATATCGTTCTTTGTGGCGTAGATGAAGCAATTGCAGTCATCAAAACTTGCGCCTACAATCCGGAAAACATTACCATTCATGCCCTGCATGACGGAGATGAAGTAGCTCCTTGGGAAACAATAATGACAATCGAAGGCGACTTAGCTGATTTTGCTCACTTAGAAACGGTATACCTTGGTTTGCTCGCAAGGCAAAGTCGTATTGCGACGAATGTAAGACGTGCTGTTGAAGCCGCTAAAGGTAAACAGGTTCTTTTCTTTTCAGCTCGCTATGACTCCTACTTGACACAGGAACAAGATGGATATGCGGCCTTAATCGGAGGTATTACAAGTTTTTCTACAGATGCTAATGCTGCGGCAGCTGGCGTCGAAGGCCTGGGTACCATACCACATGCTCTCATTGCAACATATGGAGGCGATACTGTTGCTGCTACCGACGCTTTTGATAAATATATTGATTCATCTGTAAGCCGTATAGCTTTGGTTGATTTCGACAATGATTGTGTAAACACATCGCTAGCTGTAGCCCGTAAACTAGGCAAAAAACTTCAAGGAGTTCGCCTAGATACTTCCAATAATATGGTAGATAAAACTATTCAGTCTCAGATGGGTATTGTCCCACCAACCGGTGTTTGTAAAGAATTGGTCAGTGCAGTAAGAAAAGCTTTGGATGATGAAGGTTTCAACCATGTTAAAATAATTGTTTCCGGTGGCTTTGACGCTGAAAAAATTGCTGAATTTGAGCAAATTGGCGTACCTGTTGATACATATGCAATTGGCAGCAGCTTTTTTGATGGAAATATAAATTTCACAGCTGACATTGTTTTGCGCAATGGATTACCTTGTGCTAAAGCAGGTCGAAAATATCTACCAAACACCAGATTGGAACCAGTTGAATAATCTGCAAAAAAAAAGGCGCTATCATACTTAG
>JBOFWD010000184.1:0-7059 GCA_051653445.1 Acidaminococcaceae bacterium
CGAAACTGCCGCTGCTGTTGTCAAAAATGGCAGGGAAGTTTTATCTAATATAATTTCGTCGCAGGTGCCGATACACAGAAAGTTTGGCGGTGTCGTACCGGAAATCGCTTCTCGCAAGCATATTGAAAATGTATTGCCGGTGATTGATGAAGCATTGAGGCAGGCGAAGGTTGATGTAAAAGATATTGACGGAATTGCCGTAACATATGGACCGGGTCTGGTTGGAGCATTGCTGGTAGGACTTTCCGCTGCAAAGGCCTTGGCGTTTGCTTTGGACAAGCCTCTGATTGGCGTGAATCATCTCGAAGGCCATGTATTTGCCAACTTTCTGGTTGATGAAGAGCTGGAACCGCCTTTTATGGCTTTGGTGGTTTCCGGCGGTCACACAGCTTTAATGAAGGTGAAGGACTATAATAATTTTGAACTATTGGGACAGACGAGGGATGACGCAGCTGGTGAAGCGTTTGACAAGATTGCACGTGTCATGGGTTTGCAGTACCCAGGCGGTCCTGAAATAGAATTGTTGGCTAAAGGTGGCAATCCGGCTTCGATTGATTTTCCACGTGCTTTGCTTGACCAAAGCTATGATTTCAGCTTCAGCGGTTTGAAATCATCTGTAATCAACTACTTGCATACGGAAAAGCAGGCAGGACGTGAAGTAAACAAGGCTGATGTTGCGGCCAGTTTTCAGGCTGCTATTGTCGATGTGTTGGTTAAGAAAAGCGTTCATGCAATGAAAGCCAGCGGCTTGAAAAAAATAGTACTGGCCGGCGGTGTTTCTGCAAACAAAGCTTTGCAGAAAGAATTGGGGGCGGCGGTGGAGGACATAGGGGTAAAACTTGTCTATCCTAAGCCGGTTCTCTGCACGGATAATGCGGTGATGATCGCCTGCCGCGGTTATTATAAATTTTTGAATAATGAATTTAGCAATATGGATTTGAACGCAGATCCTTCTTTGAAATTAAGATAAAACAACTAGGGAAACTTAGAGGGGGAAAATTGCGTCAATTGTTGATAACTCTGTAAAGCCTCTTAAATGCTGGTTTTTGCCTGTTAATAAGTTGTGTGCATTTGTGGATAACATCTTGATTAACCGTGCACTGATGAATATTCTGAAAATGATTTTAGAGGTTAAGGGTGATATAATGGCTAAGAGTTTATTGTCGAAAGAACAGATCAATCTACTGGATGCTTGTCTGGCTGGTGCTAATCTGGCCGCAGATATTGCTCATGCACATGTATATATTTATGTGCGCGATGAAGATCCCAAATACATTAATGTTTATGGACAAGCACTGCCGCTTAAAGAGTTTGTAATGCATTCGGCTAATCTTGCCGGACGCAAGCTCAGGCTGGCGGAAGAACCTTTGGTTGGACGTGCTTTGCAGAGTGGTATGGTTGTCACAGGTAAACGTGAGAGCATTCTTGGTTTTTTTGCTAAGATAAAGCTTTTTCCTTTGCTGGACAACAAGAGGCGTTGTTTCGCGGTTGTGGCTTTTGAAAAAAATGGCGCAAACGGCGAAGAAGATGATGATATTTTTATCGATATGGCGATGACCATGATGCAGAATTTTGAGCAGCGCTTTGCCTTTGAGACCAATTATCGGCGTCTTTCGCCGCGTGATGGCATTTTGATTGTCGATAAAGATAAGATTATTGTGGCAGCGAGTAACACGGCACGTCATATACTTTCACTGCTCGGAGTACCGAAAGCAGTTGGCTTGCGCACTAACAGTCAGCAAATCAACTGGCCTCTGGTCGGTATGGTCATCAAGGCAGGCATGGCAGAAAGTAAAGAGGTTAAGAAGCAAGGACTGCTTTTATCAATCAGAGTACTGCCTCTGACGCCTAATCAGGATACAAAGGCTGCCATAGTTGTTTTATCAGATATTACAGAGCTGAAAAAAAAGGAAGAAGAATTGCTCGTAAAATCTGCGGTCATCAAGGAAATTCACCACCGCGTCAAAAATAATTTGCAGACTATAGCAAGTTTGCTCAGGATGCAGACCAGACGAACTGAAGATGAGAGCACTAAGAATATTTTGCGCGATATTATCGGCAGAATTAACAGCATTGCGCTTGTCCATGAAGCACTTTCACAGCAAGACAGTGATGTGGTGAATGTTGCTGAGGTAGCAGAACGCATTTACCAGGCAATAATTACAAGCATGGTAATGCCTGATTTCAAGCTGGAAAGCAGTTTCCATGCTGATGAGCTTGTTTTACCTTCAGAACAGGTAACGGCAATAGGCCTGATTTTGAATGAGCTGCTGCAAAATGCTTTGGAGCATGGTTTCGAAAATTGCAGCAGCGGAAAAATCACCATAACGCTCAAAGTGGAAGGCGACCTTTATTTGCTGGAGATAGCTGACGATGGCGTCGGACTTCCGGCAGGTTTTTCCATTGGACAAACTAACAGTTTAGGGCTTAAAATTATACAAACGATGGCTGAAGTTGACCTGCATGGAACCTTTGAACTGCTGCCTTTGGAAAAAGGCACGCTGGCGCGTGTAGAAGTACCGATAAGGAAAGAGTGATGTTATGGAAAAACTGCGAGTTATAGTAGCTGATGACGAAACAATTATTCGCCTGGATATCAAAGAAATGCTGACAGAAGCCGGCCACACCGTTGTTGCGGAAGCTGCTGACGGTGAAGAAGCCGTGAGATTAGCTGCTGAGCTGAAACCGGATCTCGTGATCATGGATGTTAAAATGCCAAAAATGGATGGCATTACTGCTGCCAGTCAGATTAATGACAAACATATTGCACCTGTCTTGCTGCTTACTGCTTATAGCCAGACAGATCTGATCGAAAAGGCAAAGGCATCAGGAGTGCTTGCTTATTTGGTGAAACCTATCAGGGAAGAACAACTTTTCCCGGCAATTGAAATCGCTCGTTCCCGTTTTGCGGAAATCAAAACGCTTGGTGAAGAACTTGACTATCTGAAGGCAAGCCTCGAAACCAGAAAGCTTTTGGATCGCGCTAAGGGTATTCTTATGGCTGCTCACAATTTTACCGAAGCAGAAGCCTACAGAAAAATGCAGCAGTATAGTATGAATCAGCGTATTACCTTGAAAGAACTGGCGGAAGCCATTATTGCGGCTGCCTCGAAACGTAAATAACAAGACAAGCCTTTTCTGTTTTTTATAAAGAAAAGGCTTGATTTTTTTTCGCAAAGTGCTTATTATAGATAATGTAATTAGCACTCGAATTAACGGAGTGCTAACAAATAAAAGATTATAAAATTATATAAGGTATTGAAAGGGGATTGTAAGAATGTTAAAACCATTAGCAGATCACATTATTGTCGAAGCAATCGTGAAAGAAGAAAAAACTTCCAGCGGCATCTACCTGCCTGATACAGCAGCAAAAGAAAAACCACAAACAGGTAAAGTAATTGCTGTAGGCAAAGGCAAAGTTTTGGAAAACGGTACCCGTGTAGAACCAGAAGTAAAAGTTGGCGAAGTTGTTGTTTTCGCGAAATACTCCGGCACTGAGGTAAAAGTAGATGAAAAAGAGTACCTGATCCTCAGCGAACGCGATATTCTGGCAGTGCTTGACTAAGACAAACTAATTACTATTAATTTTCATAAAGAAATTAAGGAGATGTGGGATAATGGCTAAACAAGTATTATTTAATGAAGAAGCACGTCGTGCTCTTGAACGCGGCGTTAATGCATTGGCTGATGCAGTAAAAGTAACTTTGGGACCAAAAGGCCGCAATGTTGTATTGGAGAAAAAATTCAGTGCTCCTACCATTACTAATGACGGTGTAACAATTGCTCGTGATATCGATCTCGAAGATGCTTTTGAAAATATGGGTGCGCAATTGGTTAAAGAAGTTGCTACCAAAACTAATGACGTAGCTGGTGATGGTACTACTACAGCAACCGTTCTGGCACAAGCAATGGTTCGTGAAGGTATGAAAAACGTTGCTGCCGGCGCTAACCCGATGGTAGTTAAAAAAGGTATCAAAGCTGCCGTTGATGTTCTTGTTGAGGAGCTGAAAACAGTTTCCAAGAAAGTACAAACTAAGAGTGCAAAAGCTCAGGTTGCTTCTATCTCCGCAGGAGATGAAGAAATCGGTGGCCTGATTGCGGATGCTATGGAAAAAGTCGGTGATGACGGCGTCATCACTGTTGAAGAATCCAAAACCATGGAAACCTGCCTGGAAACTGTAGAAGGTATGCAATTTGACCGCGGCTACATCTCTCCATACATGGTAACCGATCCTGATAAAATGGAAGCTGTTCTCAGCAATCCATACGTATTCATTACTGACCGCAAAATTACGATGATTCAAGACATCATGCCTGTTTTGGAAAAAGTTGTTCAACAAGGCCGTGAGCTCCTGATCATCGCTGAAGATATCGAAGGCGAAGCTCTTGCAACTCTTGTTGTTAACAGACTCCGTGGCACTTTCAAAGCCGTTGCTGTTAAAGCTCCTGGCTTCGGTGACCGCCGTAAAGCAATGCTCCAGGATATCGCTATTCTGACCGGAGCAGCTGTTATCAGTGAAGAAGTTGGCCGTAAACTCGACAGCGCAACTGTTGCAGACCTCGGTTCTGCAAGTCAGGTTCGCGTAACCAAAGACCTTACTACTATCGTTGACGGCGCTGGCAAAAAAGAAGAAATCGCTGCTCGTGTTGCTCAAATCCGTGCACAAATTCCAGAAACTACTTCCGATTTCGATAAAGAAAAACTGCAAGAACGTCTGGCTAAACTGGCTGGCGGCGTAGCAGTAATCAAAGTCGGCGCAGCTACTGAAGTTGAATTGAAAGATAAAAAACTTCGCATTGAAGATGCTCTGAACGCTACCCGCGCAGCAGTTGCTGAAGGTATCGTTGCCGGCGGCGGCGTTGCGTTGCTCCAAGTGCAGGCAGCTTTGAACAAAATCCAATCAACCGGCGATGAAAAAACCGGTGTTGAAATTGTTAAACGCGCAATTGAAGAACCAATTCGTCAGATTGCTTTCAATGCAGGCCTCGAAGGTGCGGTTATCGTTGATACCATTAAACGTTCCGACAGCGGTATCGGTTTCAATGCTTTGACAGAAGAATATGTAGACATGATTGCTGCCGGTATTGTTGACCCGGCAAAAGTTACCCGCAGTGCACTGCAAAATGCAGCAAGCATTGCATCCATGATTCTGACCACTGAAACCTTGGTTGCAGATAAGCCGGCAAAAGAAGGCGCTGCTCCGATGGGCGGCGGCATGCCGATGGGCGGAATGCCTGGCATGATGTAAGAACAAGACATTAGTTGAATCTCGCGGCGCTAATCGCGCCGCGAGATTTTTTTACCTATCAATTGTAATTTTGCTGCTTTTATGTTACTATTCTTTAATAATAGTAAAAAATGTTACGGAGGCTCTGCGAAAATATGGAAAAAATGCAACACGAACTTATACTGGTTATTGACTTCGGCGGCCAATACAATCAATTGATTGCCAGAAGAGTTAGAGAATGCGGAGTCTACTGCGAGATTATTCCTTACAACTACACACTTGAGCAAATCAAGGCTAAAAATCCTAAAGGCATAATTTTTACAGGCGGACCAAACAGCGTATATGCTGAAGAAACGCCAAAGGTTGATGCCGGTGTCTTCGAAATGGGTATACCTGTTCTTGGCATCTGTTATGGACATCAATTTATGGCGCATACTTTGGGCGGACATGTTGAAAGTGCCGGTGTCAGCGAATTTGGCAAAACTTCGGTGGAACTGCAGACTGATTGTTCACTGTTTAAAGGCGTAGAAGGCAAAAATATTTGCTGGATGAGCCATAATGATTATGTTTCCGAAGTGCCGGCAGGCTTCCAGACTTATGCTATGACAAGCGAATGTCCGGTGGCGGCCATGATTAATGAAGAACGCAAACTGTACGGGGTGCAATTCCATCCGGAAGTAGAGCATACTCCTTTCGGCCGCAAAATGATTGCCAATTTCCTGTTTGAAATCTGTCAGGTCAAAGGCGATTGGACTATGGCGTCTTTCGCGAAAACAAAAATCGAAGAAATTAAGGCTGCGGTGGGCGATGCTCATGTGCTTTGCGCACTTTCGGGCGGCGTAGATTCTTCTGTTGCTGCTGTTTTGGTACACAAAGCAATCGGTAAACAGCTGACCTGTGTTTTTGTTGATCACGGTTTGCTCAGAAAAGACGAAGGCGATACCGTAGAGCAAATTTTCAAAGAGAAATTTGATATGAATCTTATCCGCGTTAATGCGAAAGAACGTTTCCTCGGTAAATTGGCAGGCGTTTCTGATCCTGAAAGAAAGCGCAAAATTATCGGCGAAGAATTCATTCGTGTTTTCGAAGAAGAATCCAATAAATTAGGTAAAGTTGATTATCTTGTACAAGGAACGATTTATCCCGACGTTGTTGAAAGCGGCACCAGCACTTCTGCTACTATTAAGAGCCACCACAACGTAGGCGGTCTGCCTGAAGATATGGATCTGCAGCTGATCGAACCTTTGCGCGAATTGTTCAAAGACGAAGTCCGTGCTGTTGGTGAAGAGCTTGGTATTCCTTCAGAACTGGTTTGGCGTCAGCCATTCCCGGGTCCTGGCCTTGCAATCCGCGTCCTCGGCGAAGTTACCGAAGAAAAACTGGAAATTACCAGAGAAGCAGACGCTATTTTCCGTGAGGAAATTGCCAAAGCCGGTTTGGAAAGAAAAATCTGGCAGTATTTTGCCTGCCTTCCTAATATCCGTTCGGTAGGCGTTATGGGTGATGGACGCACTTACAATCATGCCATTGCGCTTAGAGCTGTTACCAGCTCCGATGGCATGACGTCTGACTGGGCTCATATTCCGTTCAGCGTTCTGGACATTATTTCCAGAAGAATCGTCAACGAAGTGCCGGGAGTCAACCGCATTGTTTATGATATAACATCAAAACCACCATCCACGATTGAGTGGGAATAAATAACAAAAACCTGCAAACCCTTGTACATACGAGGTTTGCAGGTTTTATTTTTAGGCTTTGATACTATTTTGATACTACTTGTTTAATTCTTCTAATTTCGTGGCTACTTCACTATGTTTGTTAGGGTATAGAT
>JBOFWD010000185.1:0-25348 GCA_051653445.1 Acidaminococcaceae bacterium
GCTTTGACACAGTGAAGGTTCTCTGGTTCTTACGTTGAGAAACATCTTTTCTTCGATAGCAATGATTTTATCAATTATTAATTTTTTCTCTCTTATTTTTTCGGCCATCTCTTTCGCCTCGCTTTTGAAAATCCGCAAATGCCTTTTGCCCATTAAAATCTTCTATTTTATTCAAATTGTATAATGCCAAAAATATTTTTACATGAAACCATCGACCTATATTCAAACTATAAAAAGGAAAAGCACTAGTCCTAACGAACTAGTGCTTTTCCTTTTTATAAATTTTACCTGCATTCACTATTTTATAACAATTACAGGTATCTGAGCCTCCTGTACCAGCTTCTTACTCACACTGTCGCTCAAAATTCCTTGCAAGGTACCTAAACCGCGACTGCCGACCACTATGGTGTCACAATCAAACTTCTCCGCTGCTTTCATTGCCACAGCTGCCGGAGTACCAAATTCAAGAACATATTGCACCTTGACACCGCTGCCGTCCAGGACAGCTTTAGCTGCCCCCAATGCCTTATTGCCGGTTTTAACAGCTTCATTATTAGCCTGCGTGCGCAATTCCTGATCAAGCGGCGCTGCCTCCGCCGTAACTTTCATGTCGGTTTTTACAGAACTCATTACAATGAGTTCACCTGAAGACAATTTGCACAAATCAATAGAGTAACGTAGCGCCCGCAAAGAATTTTCTGTTTCATCAACTAGTACAAGAACTTTATTCAGCATTCTTTTTCTCCTTTTGCATAAAAAAATCGTGCCTCTTTTTCCGGCACGATTTTTAAAAACTTTTATCTTACAATAATTACCGGGCAATGAGCATTGGTAAGAACTTTACCGCTGACACTGCCAAGTAATGCTGCAGACATCAAACCAAGACCGCTCGTGCCCATTACAATCGTATCTACTGACAGAAGCGCTGCCTGCTTAATAATTGTCTTAGCTGGTTCAGTATCAACGATTTCTTTAAATTCAATTTTTTTATATTGTGCTTCCAAAGCCATCTTCTTGGCAAAATCCAAGGCACATGCTTCTGCCCTTTCTTTTTCGCCTGCAGTCAATTCTTCTTTGGTTGCCTCTTTCTTTTTAATTTTTTCGAGAATATCATCCTCAAGTTTTTCCATTTCATAAGAATGCATTTTTGACAGGTTGAACGGAACTGCAACATACATAACTATTATCTCGCTGCCAAAAGGTTTTCCCAATCCCATTGCAAAGTCCAACGCTTTGAATGAAAGTGGGGACCCGTCAATCGCTACCATAATTCTGTTTAACATAAGCTACGCCTCCCTTAATACTCCTACCTAAATATCTATTTCTATGAACACACATAGACAACTTTGAAACTCTATAATTATTTTACAATCAGGACCGGTATATTTGCATATTGTGATACTTTTGAACTGACGCTGCCAAGCAAAAACTCAGCTATACCACTAAGTCCCCTGCTGCCGATGACAATAGCATCGCAACCGGTTTTTTTAGCAACAGAAAGTATCCTCTCCGAAGGATGTCCTACTTCCAGAATAAACTCAACACCTTTGTTATAACCGGCAGCTTTTTCCTTGGCCATACTCAATACCTTGTCACCTATCTTCTCCAGCTCACTATTGCCCTGATTAATCGTAGCATAGTCAAACGGAACCGCAAGCAAAGCTGCATTATTGTACGGTTGGATAACATTTATAACCACTAAACTGCTGTCAAACTTATTACCTAAAATAATCGCCTGCTCCAAGGCATGCCAGGAAGTCTCAGATCCATCAAGAGGAACCAGAATTTTTTTAAACATACCATACCCCTCCAAATATATAGTTTCTGACAAAATAAAATACTTCCTTATTGTTTATGTATTCTTGCTTTAATCTCTTTTTCCTGCTTTTAAATATTTTTTCTTGATAAAAAAAACAAAATCGTGCCGAAAATAAAAACGGCACGATTTTATAACAACGCTATCTTACAATCGTTACCGCACAATTGGCATTGGCAATTACCTTATTGCTAACGCTCCCAACTATAAAAGAACGCATAATCCCCAAACCCCTGCTGCCCATAACAATCAAATCCACGCCAATTTCATCTGCTTGCTCTACAATTACCAGCGCAGGATCTAAATCTATAACTTCCCTAAAGGAAATCTTAGTATAACCTGCTTCCTCTGCTTTCTTTTTTGCAATAATCAACGCCGAATCAGCAGCTTCTTTTCTTTTTGCTATAGATAAAGCTGCTTCAGATGGCCGTGCTTCCCACCCCTCTACAACCGTCTTTACTGAGCCAGATGGTTTTGCTTCCCATCCCTCCAAAACTACCTTTGTTTCTTTTTTGACCGTCTTCGGGCGCTCGCGCAATTGAGCCAAATCATAAGGGACAGCAATATAGGAGACAACAATCTCACTATCCAACGCTTTCCCCAAACCCATAGCATGTTCTAATGCTCTGAATGAACTGGCTGATCCATCGACTGGCACCAAAATTTTTTTCATCATGACTCTCGCCTCCCATATTAATAAATTACTAATTAGAACTTTTATACAAAATTGCTTGATATTAAAATATTTTATTTTAATATATTATTCTGATAATTTGTTTTTTGCAAAAAACACCCTTTGTTTTACCTATTCTTGCTTAAATTTCTTTTTCCTGCTTAAATAATCGGATTTTTTAAAATTTTTTCAATATTTTATGTTTTTAAAAAATAAAAGAACGCGGTTGCAAATGCAAACGCGTTCTTTTTATCTAAAATACAAAATAAAACGAAAATTATTTGACGATTAAAACAGGTACTGACGCATACTGGGATACTTTGGAGCTGACGCTTCCTAAAAAGAACTCGACAATACCGCTTAAACCTCTACTGCCGATGACGATAGAATCACAAGCTTCTTTTTTAGCGTAAGCAATTATCTTCTCGGATGGATGCCCTACCTCTAACTCAAAGCTTGCATTAATCACAGCACCGGCAAGTTTCTCTTTTGCCGTATTTAAAACCTGGTCGCCAATTTTTTCCAGTTCACTATTGCTTTGGTTAATAGTAGCATCATCAAGCGGCACGGCTAATAACGCAGCATTATTATAAGGCTGAATAACATTTACTACGATTATTTCACCTTCAAACTTTTCAGCTAAAGAAACGGCCTGCGATAAAGCCCTCCAAGAAGTTTCAGAACCATCAACAGGAACAAGTATTTTTTTAAACATATTAACGCCACCTCCGTAAATTAAACCTTCGGGGTAAACTATTCACCTCTTAAATACCTATTCTTGCTTTTTTTTCATTATCCTGCCAAGCAAATATGTTTTTCTACAATATCACTATCTTTCTTCCCTGTCATAAGGCACTCCCAAGGCCTGCGGCGAAGCCAATCTGCCACCTTTGCGGATTAAAACAAGGATTAATACCAAGATTGTGAAAATATACGGAAGCATATTCAAAATAAAAATAGATATTGGCAATCCTATCACTTGCAAATGGAAACCTAAAGCATCAACACCGCCAAATAGATAAGAACCTGCTAAAGCTCTCCAAGGGTCCCATATAGCAAAAATAACCAAGGCAACAGCAATCCAGCCTCTGCCGGCTGTCATGTTTTCCAGCCAGCAAGGAGCATAAGCCAAGGAAAGATAGGCCCCACCCAATCCAGCTAAAGCGCCTCCAATCATAACATAAAGATAGCGCAGTCGAAAAACATTAACGCCAACGGAATCTACCGCTGCCGGATTTTCTCCCAAAGCTCGCAGAAACAAACCTGCTCTTGTTTTATAAAGATAGAAAGCAGTTGTAGCAACCAACACATAACTTATATAAACAAGAATATCTTGTTTAAACACGACAGGCCCTATGATTGGAATATCACTTAAGCCCGGTATGGCAACCTTGCCAAAAGTGTGTTCAGCACGCATGCCAACATATGCTTTGCCTAAATAATCGCTAAGGCCAGATCCAAAAAGCGTAAGCGCCAAACCGCTTACAACCTGATTAGCTCTCAGAGTAACAGTAAGGTAAGCATGAATTAATGCAAGCACGGCTCCGGCCACCAATGCAACGCCAACACCAAGCCAAGGATTGCCACTATTTACCGTAAACATAAAACCGGTAACCGCACCCACCAGCATCATACCATCTACGCCAAGGTTCATTATGCCCGATCGTTCCGCAATTAATTCACCTAAAGCAGCAAATAAAATTGGTGTACCGGCTGTAATAGAGGCCGCCAAGATAGAAATAATCAAAGTCTCACTCATCTTGCACTTCCTCCTTACCCGAAAACTTTATTTCATACTGAGTCAAAATTTCTGAGCCTACAACAAAGAATAGTATTGCTCCCTGCAGCATAGTAGCTGCAGCGGAAGGAATTCCCATTGTCTGTATCATGAAGCCCCCAACATGAATTATTGCAAACAGAAAAGACACTATCAATATAGCTAGCGGGTGCAATTTTGCCAGCCATGCCACACTGATTGCGGTATAACCATAGCCTGGGCTTATTCCCGGCTGCAGCCTGCCAACAATACCGCTTACTTCAACCATTCCGGCAAAGCCACTTATTGCCCCGGAAATAAACATCACAAGCAAAACATTTTTTCGGATATCTATACCAGCATACCTTGCTGCCACTGGATTAGAACCAATAACTAAAGTTTCATATCCCCATTTGGAGCCTTTAAAAAACAACCATAAGACAAATGCCAGTAATAATACAGCAATAATACCATAATGGACACGCAATGCGCCAAAGGCAGGAATTAATGCTGCATCAGGGAAAGGCGCTGTAAGAGGGAAGTTCAACCCTTTTGGATCACGCCATGAGCCATAGACAAGATAACTTACCCACAAAATAGCTATATAGTTCATCATCAGAGTCGTAATTGTTTCACTGACCTGCCATTTAGTCTTAAACCAGCCTGCCAAAAGACCCCAAAGACCACCGCCCAGCGCAGCCATGAAAATCATAAAAGGAAGCATCACGACAAATGATAAATTGGGGAAGGTCAAGGGAACCCATGTTGCCCAACAAGCTCCCATATAAAATTGTCCTTCGGCACCAATATTCCAAATTTGCATTCTGAATGCTACCGCAATACCAAGGCCGCAAAGGGCAAGTGGTATCATTTTTACAATGGTTTCCGAAATTCCATATTCAGAACCAAGTGCTCCGGCAAACATAGCATGATAAACCCCAATAGGATCCCTGCCGGTAAGCGCCAGGAAAACTCCGCAAAACACCAATGCCAGGAAAACCGCAATCACCGGCACTACTATCTGTGAGGTTTTGTTTTGTGCCAAGCTTTTTTCCAGTCTTATCTTCATGCCTTGGCACCTCCATTCTCAACGACGCCAGCCATTAGGCTGCCAATTATTTCAGTATCCATTTCTTTCACTGGGAATTCGCCCAAGATCTTGCCACTAAAAATGACACCTACGCGATCAGCCAGCTTTGCTATTTCTTCAAGTTCCTCAGATACAAGAATAATGGCCGTATTATTTTCTTTCATCTGCAGCAATAATTTATGAACGGATTCAATAGAACCGATATCCAAACCACGAACAGGATATAAAACTATCATAAGTTTCGGCGAACTTGCAATCTCACGGCCCAAAAGCAACTTTTGCAAATTGCCGCCGCTCATCATTTTTACAGGTTGAAATATAGACCCCATCTTAACATCAAATTCACGAACAATACGTTCTGTTTCAGCAACAGCGGCATCTCTTTTCAAAAAGTGCCCTTTGGAAAACTTCTTGCTGCCATATTCCTTAAGAATGACATTATCACAAGAATTAAGTTTCGGCACCAGCCCCATGCCTAAACGATCTTCTGGCACGTAACTTATACCTCTGCCTATAATTTCTTTAGGAGAAAGCCCGGCAATTTCTTCACCATAAAATTTGATATTCCCCGAGAGCGTGTGGCGAAGGCCAGCCAAAACTTCAGCCAATTCTCGCTGACCATTTCCGGATACTCCGGCTATACCATATATTTCTCCAGCCCGGACTTTGAAGGTAATACCATCAAGTCCCAAGGTATTCATGTCATTCAGTGCAGAAATGTTATCAATTACAAGCACCGGTTCTTTATCACTTGGCACGGATTTTTCATAAGATGTTCTGAGGTCTCTGCCGATCATCATTTCGATAAGTTTGGCCTGCTTAATTTCCGCACGCCCAATTGAACCGGTAACACGTCCATTGCGCAACACAGTTATCTGATCAGCCAGTTCCTCAACCTCATTAAGTTTATGAGAAATAAAAACAACAGCACAGCCATTATCAGCCATATTACGCAGATTAGTGAAAAGCTCCCGTGTTTCCTGCGGTGTCAATACTGCCGTAGGTTCATCAAGAATCAGCACCCTCGAATCATTATAGAGCATGCGCAAAATTTCCACTCTTTGCTTTTCACCTACAGAAAGCTGCCATACATATGCCCTTGGATCAACCGTCAGCCCGTACTTTTCGCCGAGCTTAGTTATCTCTTCAACAATTGCTTCCTCAGATATTAATAAAGAACCAGAAGTCTGACTTAAGGCAATATTTTCCGCAACTGTAAAAGATTCAATAAGTTTAAAATGTTGGTGTACCATACCAATACCGTTGGCCAGCGCATCACTCGGCGAATTGATTTTCTTTTCTTCACCGCGAATTTCAATCGTACCCTCAGTCGGTCGATAAAGACCGGAAAGAATACTCATCAAAGTACTTTTCCCTGAACCATTTTCGCCAAGAAGAGCATGAATCTGTCCCGCATAAAGTTCAAGATTCACCTGGTCATTAGCTACAACCCCCGGAAATCTTTTGACTATATTGCGCATCCTAATTAATGGTGTTACTTCCATTACAATCCTCCATTATCTAAAAAACACGATCAGAAGCAGCTAGCATTGCCAACATCCCACGTTTTTATTTTCTCCCAGCTCGTTCGCCAATCTTTCTTGCTGCATAAACGCCGCTTGCGCTGGCCTGAGACAAGCCGCGAGTAATACCTGCGCCATCACCGATAGCAAACAAATTAGGAATCTTGGTTTCCAAATTGCCATCTATTTCAAGACGTGCGCTGTAAAATTTAACTTCAACACCATAAAGAAGCGTATCGTCATTTGCCATTCCCGGTGCAACCTTATCCAAGGCATAAATCATTTCAATGATATTATCAAGGTGACGCTTAGGCAGTACAAGGCTCAAATCGCCTGGAGTTGCCTCCAATGTAGGTATGGTAAAGCTCTTTTCCAGTCTCTTTTCATCAGTTCTGCGACCTTTAATCAAGTCGCCAAACCTTTGTACCAGAACGCCCCCACCCAACATATTGGAAAATGAAGCTATCCTTTTACCATATTTAAGCGGTTCCTGGAAAGGCTCTGTAAATTTATTGCTGACCAGCAATGCAAAATTCGTGTTTTTACTATGCAAAGCAGGATCTCTGAAGCTATGTCCATTGACTGTAACAATGCCGTCAGTGTTCTCAGCAACAACATAACCATTCGGATTCATGCAGAAGGTACGCACGAGGTCTCCATACTGTTTTGTCCTGTAAACTAATTTTGCTTCATATACCTCATCAGTAATATGTTTAAACACTTGCGCAGGAACTTCGACACGTACTCCGACATCAACCTGATTATTAATGAAGGACAATCCCAAACCCTTGCACTGTTCCGTAAACCATTCCGCACCGGCACGTCCTGGGGCAGCAATCAGATAACGACAATTTACATGTTCGTTTTGTCCCTTTATTTCCAATGAAAAAGTCCCGTCTTCATCGCGGTAAATCTTTTCAACATGTACATTACAGCGTATGTCTACTTTACTGAGCAAATGCCTGTAAATGTTTTCCATTATTATTAAATTATTTTCCGTCCCCAAATGACGGACTTTCGCATTAAGCAGATGTAAGTCATGCCCAAGTGCCTCTTTTGCTATATGGCAGTTTTTTGTGCTGAAATACTCGCCAGGCGCTCCATGCAAACAGTTAAGCCGATCTACATAATCTATTAAATCGATAACGTCTTTCTCCGGTATATATTCATTTAACCACCCGCCAAACTCCGTTGTAAAATTAAATTTACCATCAGAAAACGCTCCCGCTCCGCCAAAACCGCGCATAATATCGCAAGGTACACAGCGTAAACAATGATTTACTTTTTTCTCTGCAAGAGGACATCTGCGTTTATCGATAGTATGCCCCTCTTCAATTATTGCCACCTTGAGTTCAGGATATTTCAAAGTGAATTCATAAGCTGCAAATATTGCGGCTGGGCCGCCACCAATAATCGCTACATCAAACACGTTGTTCATGTTATGCCTCCTAAATAAAAATCACAACTTATATTATACTTCAAAAGTTATCAAATACTCAATCACTTAAATTTTTTCGATTCATCACCCAAAGGCTTATCCTTATTCTGATTATTTTTGAAAACATCAATATTTTTCTTTGCTTCCAAAACAGCATTTTCGTAAACAGTTTTAAAAGCACTCAGATCCTGCGGTTTTCCTTTGCGGAGCCATTCTGCAACAACCATGCCCAAACCATAAGTAGTGCCGACAGCTATGGGAATCTGAAGCGGAGCAAATGGAATCAACGTAGCAACAGTCTGACCTACAAAAATTGTTCCAAGAGACCCCAAAAGGCTAACTGCCATTGATTCGGATATCTCTTCTTCATATACTTGGCCTAATTTAATTATCATATAAATCTGATTTGCTATAAGAGCCATCGTTCCCAGCAGAGGCGCCACAACAATCACGCCAGCCCGAGCTGCCGCCCACTTGCAAAGAGCGTCCGCTTCGTCCCGTCTGGCCTTATCATCTATCACTGTTATCTTCAAATTTTCACTCATCTGCATGACCTCCATAAAAATATTTATCTTGTAACTATTCGCTCATCTGTCTTTAACTCCTGCAATAAACAAAAGAAAGGACGTCTCTATAGACGCCCTTTACTAAAGTATTATTGGTTTCTAGTCATTATCCATTGCTTCTGCAATTACAGCACCCAAAATCAAACCAATTAAAAGATCCTGATTATCATCATCGTTTGATTCTCTATATTGAACCATAACCTTTTGAGGAACTCGCTTGCCATAAACCCAATGCCCGGGAGGTACATGAATATTTCTTTCTTCCATAATCACACGGACTTTTCCCATGTAAATATTTTCTTCCTCTAAATCGATTTCTTTGTGATTACCATGATGATATTTATGTTCATTGTGATGTTTCCTACCTGCTTCTGTCGTCGAAACAGCTATCGTCACAGCCAGTGAACTTATTACCATGAAAGAAGCTATAATCTTTTGTACTTTTTTATTAAGCATTTAAATACCTCGTTTCTTCTGCCGACTCATCGGTCATCTTTTTCATGGTTTTATATTAACGGCTATTTATGTCAAAATTATGGCAAAAAATATTATTTTGAGTGTATTGTTTACCAACGCAGATGAATCAGCATCAAACAAATCTCGTATTTTCTGTTTCCCATCGTTTAAACTGACAATATCCCCACGGAGTGTAAAGTCCAAATGTTATAGTTACAAGAAATACTATAATAAGCCATTGAAAGAAAAAACCAAGGCCCGTACCGGTAAATTCCAGTTGTCTTCCCTCGACATAAGTATTACTGCAAATCCAACGTTGTTGTGCAGAATAAGCCCAAGGGAAAAACAGTCCGCAAGTAATAATAGTCAAAAACGTTGTCCAGATTAAAAGCCAAAGATAACCAAAGCCGCTGCCATCAAACACAAAATCTTTTTTCATATTGCCACCTCCCTGATAGTCCTCTTGCCCTGAATTATACTAGGTCTTACATCCCCTTGCAAGCCGCTGAACATTTGCCTGTTTTCCAATCACAGCATCAAATAAGCTGATGCTGTGATTGAACCGCTCCTTCTTCTGTCAAAAATTCTGAGACAAATAAGCGTTTCAGAAAAATCGCTCTGCCAGTTTTGTCGTAAATCAAAAACCTTTATTTATCAAACAAAAAAAGTCGAAGCACTGCTCCGGCTTTTTTTGCTTTAAGGAGGCGTGAAATTTTTTCACAGCTACAATTCAAGGAGGAAATTGAATTGTATATAACAAATCAGCAAGCATTTATGCTAATTGTCAAAATAAATTATTAACCCAATTTAAAATGGCGTATCATCCCCAACATAGCAACAAATATCATTATCCAGGTACAGGGACTGCAAATCATGCATAACCTTTAATGATATATCACCCGTTTTGGCATAGGCATACTCTAAGCCCAGCTGCTCCCATTTAGTCTGGCCCAAACGATGAAATTTCAAAAGATTTATTTCATATAAATCATGCGCTTTCATGAACTCAATACATTTAAGCGCATTTTCTTTGCTATCGTTATAACCGCCGATAACAGGGGTTCTTAAAACCAGCCGTCCACCCCACCCCGATGCTTTCAGACTGGCTATATTGTCTAGTATTATTTTATTGCTGACTCCAGTTCCTTTGAGATGTTTTTCATCATCAAAATTTTTTACATCTATAAAAGCAAAGTGAATCTTGCTGAATACTTTCAAAAACATTTCCCTGCCAGCAAAACCACTCGTTTCTATCGCAGTATGTATCTGAGCTTTTTCACACTCTTCAAGAACTTTAGTTAAAAATTCTCCTTGGTGTAAAGGCTCACCGCCGGTAAAAGTGACACCGCCATCAAGCCCCCAGTTATTAAAATCTCTTTTAATAATTTTCATTAATTCATCAACGGTATATTCCGTACCACACATTTTCAAAGAATTGTTCGGGCAAATAGCAACACACTCAAACGTTGTACATTCATTACATATTCCCCAATTAATTATGGGACCATTTTCACCAAAAGACAGGCCGCCGCGCGGACAAATTTCAGTGCAGGCCCTACAGCCATTTTTCCATTTGCAAACCCTCTCAGCGAACATGATGTGTTTTTTATCGCCAAAATTTTCTGGATTTGCGCACCATTGACAATGCAATGGGCACCCTGCAAAAAAAACGTTTGTTCTGCAGCCCGGTCCATCATGAACAGAGAAAGCCTGTATATCAAAAACCAGTCCTTTGTCTTTCATTTGCCTGCCTCCCCCAATTGTTTCTCTGTCTTACTTGTTTACAAGTAACTTTTTAGTAATGTGGCGAAGACCCGCCTTCGCAAATCTTCGCCATAGACCATACTTAATACAAGCTACCCTTTTGCCTTATTTTGTGCAGCCGCCTTTGTAACCTTCACAAGCAAAAGCACCGCAGGTTGCATATGCCCAATTTTCTTTAGCAAATCCTTTGCAGGTTCCAATACCATATTTATCAGGAGCGGCAAAATTTCCGCAGTTTCCGCACTTGTGAGCTTGTACAAATTTTGGGCAAGCATCACTGCCTTCGCCATCGATAGGCACAATTGCCTTAGTCAGTGCGCACATACCTTTTTCGCAATCCAGATGAATATAGTTTTTACAGTCAAAATGCTTCATTATGTTTTCCTCCCTTATAGTTGAATGATTTATCTTTCATTAAACTGCTTCGTACTCAGTTCTGTAAATAACTTCGTCCTGGATAGGTTTGCCAATTTCGCACCAGTATTGAGTGAAGCCAGCAACACGAACCATCAGATCACGATAGTTTTCAGGTTTTTTCTGTGCGTCACGCAAAGTCTTGGAATCAACAATGTTAAACTGAACATGGAACCCGCCTTTACGCATATAGGCACGTACAACTTCCAACAGTTTTCTGGTACCATTGATTCCTTTAACAGCACTTGGATGAAGTTTAAGATTCATTTGAGAATTCTGGGCAATAGAATGATCGTAAACAGTAGCAGATTCAAAGATTGCATAGATACCGTTTTTATCTGTTCCTGCTGCAGCCGACATCGAGCCGTCAGCATAAGTAGTACCTGCCAACCGTCCATCTGCAGTGGCCAAGGTAATAAAGCCTTGTGGGCCATGCGTAGATACAGAAATCTGGCACATGTATAATGGTTTGCCATAATAAGAGTTAAATTCTTTGACCATTGGATACATAATGTCTTCATACCATTTCAGGAAACGATCAGCCGCCCAATCTGCATTGCCATATTTTGGAGCATTAATACAATCAGCAAAAATCTTTTCATATTTAGCTGCCGCAGGAGTTGTTTCGCGGAAGTCAGGTGAGAATACGCCGGTTTCATAAGCGGTTTTGAAACCGAAGTTATTAATCATTGCATCAGTCATTTCTTCTAAGCTGTATTTCTTATCTTCGAAAACATTCTTAGCAAGAGAAGCTATGTCATTGATCAAGGTTACTGTGCCGCAAGATTCAAAGTTAATAGTTGCATTGTAACGCGCCCCCATTGTACCAAGATGCTGTCCCTTCTTGAAGCAGTCAGGTTTCAGCATGGACTGCACGGCAGGCATATTGTGTTTGCGCCAAATATCCATTTGCAGATTATTGACTTTGTTTGTAACGTCTATAATGAGCTTCATATATTCGGTCCATTGTTTAAGAATAACATCAAGGCTATCGAGTTTCAGATTATGCGCAGGCAATATTTGTTTGCCGGTACGTTTATCCAAACCATTGGTCAGTACCAATTCAAGAACCTTCGGCATAGCTACAAAATGTACGCCTGTACCGGAAGTTGGTCCTGCACCGCCTGGGATCCAGGTTTCTTTGCCATCATAATGCAATGGTTGGAAACAACTTGGTGCCGATTCCAGACAGCCACCCAAGCACCATGCACGGGCATCTTCAAGATTCATGCCCTCAGGCCCATAGTTACGCAACATGAAGTTCATGCCAGTCTGGTTGTTCATCCAGGCAGGATAACCATAACCCAGTTTTGTACAGCTGGCAGCCTTCATTAAGAAATCTTCCGGAGTTTTTTCATCATAAAGTATACTCAAAGTTGGTTGAGGAGTCTTATTACGCATACCGGCTTCAATAATCAGATATTCGAGAGGGGTAACAGCTGTCAAACCATCTTTATTCAAGCCACCCAAGGAAAGATTATTGAATGTATTGCCGCTAAGCACGCCGCCCGTTACACCTGCAGATGCAAAGCATTCAATACAGGTAATTTTAACGCGATAATATTCCATAAGTTCAATAGTCTCTTCTTCAGTAATTTTGCCTTCGCGTAAATCTTTGGCATAATATGGCTGCAATATCTGTCCAAGTCTACCAATTGATTGACCGGATTGCGGATCCTCATTAACAACACCATAGTGACAAGCTAGTGTAATTTGAATTGCTTCACGAAGGGAAGCAGGTTTTTTATGGGCAACATTGTGCATGATGCCTGCGATTTCTTCATAATTCTTTTTAAGAGCAGCATCAGTTTCTACGCTGGCCAGATATTCTGCCCGCTTAGCATAGTTTTCACACCATTTGCTCATACCTTTGGCAATTTCTTTCGTTGCTACATAATAATAGGCACGGCTCATGCCAAGTTGTCCGTCATCGCCGGCTTCGCCCATTAATTCAGCAATCTTTTTGTCGCATTCGGCAATAATTCCGTCCCAGCCATATTCCAATGGCAGATAATAGTTAATTACTTCACGGCCTTGAGGAATGGCATAGGAGTCGAACATAACAATAACTGATTCCATAATCTTTTTAAATAATGAATACCCCGGGGTCATTGCCGCATATTTTTCACTCAATTCCTCAACAGAAACTCCCTCCCAGTCTTTGGATACTTTGACAAGTGCAGGAATCTCTTCTTTACGCATACCAAATTTTTTGGCTAAGGAAATGATATTGCCATAACTTTGAGTAACATTGCCGCCGCCAGCGCCGACGATGCTGACAGCATCTGCTTCGGATTCTGCCGGTGCATCAACTTCATCCATCAAAGCCTTGGACTGAGCATTGAAAAAGCTTGCTGTTACCCAAGGGAATGGGAAAGCGCCACGTACATTACGAGTTTTTTGCATAACAATTTTTTCATAAGGTTGGATAGTAGGAGTTGAATGAGCAAGAGCAGCTGCCATTGCTTTGCATCTGCGGACCTCAGTGATATCGCCGTTGTTCTCTTGCCAAACTCTGTTGTACCAGTATGGGATTTCCATATCTACGGAGTTTTTCAAGATGTAATAGGTGTCCAACAGTTTGGTTACGCCTTCCGGCGGTGCAGGAATTGCCCGATCTTCAGTATTATCCGGCATTGAAATACCGCGTTTTTTCAGAACCTCTTGCATTTTCTCTTCGTTGGGTTTCATAAAACACTTACCTCCCTCAATTTTTGTTTTCGCTAGCCCTTAGCATAGTTTTATTTTACGCTTTCGCAGTATTGATTGCTTACGCCAGCAGACTGACGCAAGGATTAAAATAGAAATGCTTTTTAGGACTTTAGCCTTAGTTTTTACTCCAGTGAAGCTTCCAATTCATGCAGGCTGCCTTTACCAATACTTGCATAAAGATTGTCATAACGTTCTTCAGCCAAATTGCGTCCGTTAGCAACGGCACGCTTGACATCCTGATGATAAAGTCTCACTGTAGCCGGTGCCCAGGTATGAAGTTCACACATCAGATAATGCATAAAACTTTCACCGTTGTCAGCTTGCCTTTGTACAGATTTGGGATATTTTCTGGCTGTTTCTTCCTGCCATCTGTTTTCAATCTCAACAATTTCACAAATATCTTCATCAGCGCAGATTTTTTGCTTCATACCTTGAAGTTCCGGAGAAATTCTTAAGCAGCAGCATTCATCTGTCTCACCAGGAACAGGCATTTCTCCGGCAATCATCAGATACTTTTCAACCATGGTATTGCGGCCGTCAGCTTTAGCTTGTTCCAGATTTTTTCGCCATGCCTCCAATGTAGCATCTGATAAAACCGAATAGGTCATCCAGCGCATTCTCTTAAAAGCCGGCAGCGTATCCTCCGGAATTGGTTCATCAGTTTTCATGGATGTAAACATTTCCATTTCAATTGCAATGATTTTATCCAGATTTTCTTTTCTGTTTGTTTCTGCCATTTTAACCACCCTGATCTTTCTGCTATCTCTTTTTTCCAGCTCACGACCTTTGCACCAAATGCCTGACCCTATTGTTATTTTTCCAATCTTATCTTAAAAAGGCTTCAGAGTCGCATCTTTAGCCAAACTTCTTTCTTCAGCTACTTCATCAGGATTTTTGTAACTCAAAGGCATTGTCAAGGTAACAGCCAGGGCAAAAACAAAAGCACCCATAGCGAACTGGATCGACGCTACGAAATTACCGGTGGTATCTGCCAGGTAGCCGCCCATAAATGATCCCAAAGCCGGGCCTATGCCCATGATAATCCAGGTTGACAACCCCCACAGCTTGCCCAAGCTCTTATTGCCATAAATTGAACCTGCATAGCCAACTACTCCGCCCGGTTCTATCGCCCAGTAAATCGCAAACAATACGCAAACAACGCCTGCCAGCATGATAGAATCGCCTTTCATCATTAAAAGAAGAATGCAGGCCATAATACCAATGCTAGGAGCCAAAATAAGCATTGCCTTACGCCCTTTTACTTCATTTCCATAATAACGAACAGCTTTGTCTGCTACAATTCCAAGCAGAGGCATAGTAAAGATACCTGCTACACCAATAATTACATAAAGATTAGTAGCTAAATTCAAAGGCATTTTCAAATCAGCAACCCAATAACGTACGATTTGTGTCCAGATCAGGAATTCGCCGCACACACAACCCATAAAGGCAAAAATCGATGCCCAAAGCGGCCATGTTCTAAACGCCTCTTTAATAGACCACAAATATTCTTTTTTAGCGACCGCACCCGGTTTAACAGGCATGGAGCCAAAAGGTTCCATACCATAATGTTCAGGATTCTTTTTAGCCAAAGCTGCAGCAATAAGCAGCAGTACCAAAAAAATCCAAGACAGGTAACTCATTGCATCTCGCCATTGGCCTGCACTTTGAACCAACATCGGTTTAACGCCCAAGCTTAAAAGCACTTGTGCCATAGGAGCACCTGCGAATGCAATCCCCCACATTTTGGCATAAGAGCTGCCAATAAACCATTTTCTTACGGAAACCGTTGAAGATACCCATAACATTCCTGTTCCTATGCCGGCAAAAACCGAATAACATGCATAATAAGCAGTTAAGGAAGTTACCTGCGCAGTTGTGTAAAACCCTAACATACAGAAAATAGAGGCTATAAAATAAACCGGTTTCGTTCCCCATCGGTCAAGTATCATACCGCTGAAAAATGCCGTTGTAGCATAAAGCGTCATCATCATAGAATACCCTAGTGAAACCTGAGCTCCCGTCCATCCCATGGTCTGCGCCATTGGACCTGAGAAAATAGCAAAGGTTGCTCTGTAACCGAACAAGCAAAATACGGCCAACCAAGCAGCAGCAACAACACACCAAGATGTTTTTTTTGCATCCATAAATACCAACCCTCCTAATATTCAAAATTAAATTGGACTAAATACCGCCTGCTCAAATATCGATTTGCGCCTCCCCTACCTTAATTTTGGGCCAAGTCAAATCAGATGGTCTCGCCTGCGCTAATCCCAACCATCCTCATGGCAGCTCAACTTTTCTTCATTGTATGATATTAATAATCCGATAACCTGCCCCAGGAGACCTAACATTCGCCTAAATTGATTGAAAATTCTAGTACTTTAGGCCTACCCTCTTTTATTGTATATAAAAAGAAAAAAGAACCGCCTGACGCTGTCAGGCGGTTCTTTAACTTGGCTATGATCTAAATCACCTAAGACCAAGGATGTAAATCTTTTATTTTCTAGCTATCAACATTCAAAAATTCGAACATCCTCTTGTCATTGACAACTTTATTTAAAGCTTTAATAATTTTCCCATCATATATCTTCTTATTTTGCAGCAACACCAACGTTTTTCCTTCTTCTTTTATAAGTTCTAATGTTGAAAAATAATCAATAAGTACTGCCATAATATTGACAGCGGCTTTAGTCTCCGCCGTTTCTTCCGTCTCCAAATCATCCGCAAAATTAAATATGCCTTCAGCCAATGGTCTTAGCCAACTACTTAACTTCAACCCCGCAATGCTTTGCAAAAACAACTGCATTTTTTCCTTGTCAGCCAAAACGCCACTATTGTAAAGCATGATAGCTGCTGTGGTTTGCCGCTCTACCTTTTCGTCACAATGCAGCAGTTTAACAATTTTTTTAGCATAAAGCATCATCTGCTCCTTAAAAGAAAACTGCTTTTGACCAAAACAAGACTGTGCCAAAAGATCCAATGCTTCTATAACTGCGAAACACTTTTCGCCTGAGTCTAGCCTGTTTTTTTTGTTAACCAGGTTTTCTAAAACAACTTTTAGCTCATTGTAAGGAAGCGGTTTGCTGAGAAAATAATCTGCACCTAGTTTCAGACCATGTATGCGATCTTCCATATCCATCAGGGCCGTTACCATTACAATAGGAATAACAGCAGTTTGTTCACTTTCCTTTAATTCCTTGCAAACTTCATAACCACTCATGCCGGGCAGCATAACGTCAAGCAAAATAGCATCCGGCATTTCCTTCTTCGTTATTTCAAGAGCCTCTGTTCCATGTAGTGAGGTTAAGACAGTATACCCCCAACTTTCTGCGAAATCACGCATCAGAGCCAAGTTTTGTTTGTTATCATCTACTATAAGTAATTTTGCCATAATTATCACATCCCTAAATTTTCCGGCAAGGAATGGTAAACAATATTTCTGTTCCTTCACCTATTTTACTCTTCAAACATACATTGCCCCCATGCATTTCCACGAGCTTCTTTACTAACGGCAAACCTAAGCCCGTTCCTCCATTCTCCCTGGTATATGAGGTATCAACCTGTTCAAACTCACGAAATACTCTCTCCTGATTTTCAGGAGCAATTCCGATGCCATCATCTTTAACCAGCACTTCCATCATATTATCAAGTTTGACTACCTTAATTGCAATATTTCCCCCATTGTTGGTGAATTTAACTGCATTGGATAGTAAATTATAAAGAATTTGCCTGATTTTCTGTACGTCAGCACTAATAATAAAATCCTCCGGATTAATATAAATATCAATATGCAAATGTTTCTCGGCAATAAAACTTCGCATATTCCGAACAGTTTGATTCACGACATCTTTAATGCAAAATTCACTGATATTCAAATTCATCTTGCCGGCAGCGATTTTTGAAACATCAAGAATATCATTTATAAGCTGCAGCAGATGCGTACCGCTGGAGTGAATATTATCAACGTAATTAGTTTGTTTTTTAGTCAGCTCTCCCAGCATAGGTTCTTTAAGAATTTCAGCCGAACCGATGATTGCATTAAGCGGCGTTCGTAATTCATGACTGATATTAGCCAAAAATTGTGCTTTAGCCTGATTGGCCTGCTGCAGCTCCTTGATTGCCTCTTGCAAATGAAGAGTTTTATCATTGACTGTTTTCTCCAGTTGCTCATTGAGACTCTGTAATTCTTTGGTCAGCTCCAATTGTTTAAGGTGTGCTTCTTCAAGACTGGCAGTATAAAGATCTTTTTCTTTTTTATGTTCCAACAAGTTGTCACTGAAAACATCAAGAGTTTCAACAAGCAATTTCCCCTCATCACCATAGAAATCATCTGCAACCTTTTTACCGCCGCTGATCAGTTGATTTAACTCCTCGGCTTTTTTAGTAGCAA
Source organism: Acidaminococcaceae bacterium (assembly GCA_051653445.1). GTDB lineage: Bacteria > Bacillota > Negativicutes > Acidaminococcales > Acidaminococcaceae > RZYP01. The sequence goes on from JBOFWD010000185.1 coordinate 18,602, forward strand.
TAATGATCGGCTTGCTTATTTTCTTAGCCACAAAATCCCCCAATAAAAGCATAACCAATAAGCAAGCAATACTGACATAAACAACAATCGTATTGTTATCTGTGATAATAGCTTGAAAGCGATAGTCCGGTATGCCTACACCAATGACGCCAACATTTTCTCCCCAATAATTATTTATTTTCTCATCAAGAAAAATATGCGTTTCTCCCAAAACTTTGTCAGTGCCAAAATACTGTTTTTCACTTTGGTCTATAACGCCAATTCCCCGCGGAACATTTGTTCCTAAAGCTCTTTTGGTCTTATCCATATTGGTAATATTAGTGCAAAGACGTACACCATCGACCGAGACAGCCAAAAATGACCCCGGTATACTGTCGCTGTAATGGTTTGGGAAAAATTCATCATTATTGATAACATCAGCAAAAATGATAGTTCCCATATGTTCATCATTTTCATTCAAGACAGGAACTACGGCTACTCCAGCTTCACCCTTGGTGAATTCTTCTCGCTGACCTTGCTGGGGATTGTTTAGCTTAATGACAAACTGCTTATAAAGATTGGTGCCGCTGTAAAATATATCATCCAGTTCAAAAGCTTCATCTGAAGTTATGGCTGACTTGCCCCTTCCCGCAGCATTGACAAGTCTTTCTAACCAAACCGGCTTATTGTAACGCATCTGCGGCGAAGCCTTTGCTAAAATTTCATTGTTTTTATCAAGAATTACAGCGTAATCCCAAATGCCGTTAACCTGTTCCAATTCATTAAGCACCCTTACCATAGCTGCTTTATCATTATTCTCGATGTATTTTTGACCGATAATTTCATTTGCAGCACTGATGCCCGCATTCCTCATATTTTCCTTACGGCTTTCCATCTTATTCTGTACAATTTTCAGCGCAACAGAGAGATAATTTCTCTCTGTTTCCCTTATTTGTTTGTTAAAAGCTATTCTTGAAGCCGCCAATGATACCAACATAGGAATAACAACCAGCACAATACCAAACAAAGCCATTTTTCTTCGTATGCTCATAACGGTCACCTATTCTCCTAAATTTTTACAGTATCCTACGACTAATTGCATACGATCCTTTAAGTCCAACTTCACTAATATATTGCTGACATGGGTTTTTACCGTTTTTTCACTGATAAAAAGTTTTTCAGCAATAATCTTATTACTCATACCCTCACAAATAAGCCTTGCTACCTCAACCTCTCTTTTGCTGAGCTTATTAGCGAATAAACTAGCAGCATCAGGGCCTTCTTCCCTTTCTTCCAGAATATTCGCCGTCAACTGCAGGTCTATATTTAACAATTCCAATGTATTACCAAGCAATTCACAGATAGCTTCCAATTTTTTATTTGGCACGATAGCAGTACGAAATTTGCTTAAAATTTCTTTTGGCAAAGGACAGTCATCACCAGCCACACCAACACCATGAACAAGCGCAACCAAATGATTGTTCAAAAAAACCGGACAAATAAAATACTTTAACCCTGCATAACAAGAAAAAATTTTAGGTTTAGTAAAGTCCTGACCCAAAAGAAAAGTCTGACATTCTTCTTCGTAACAACGTTTCCTATTTTCAGCGTGCTCAAGCATCGTATGGCAAAACATAGGAAAATTGCTGCCGACCGTCATATGTTTCCCTTTCGTATCCACAAAACATAATCCTATGCCATAAACTCTGGAAAAAGAATCCTGAAAGGCCTGCAATCTTTCCTTGCCCATAAGTCTGAGCCATTCTTGTGAAGTAAGTGCTTTTTTCACAGATAAAGCCTCCTAGTCGCTTAGTCATCTTTTGCAAAGTATCTAAAAGATTGCGAAAACGAACAACCTTTTGTCTAATTGTAAAAACTTTATAGGTATTAAACTAGGGTCCAAAGTACCATTCTAGTACTTTAGACCTAGGTCTAAAGTCTTATTCTGCATATCATGGTGTTTTCCCTGCCAAGCGCGTGTCGAAGGCAGAGCAGGAAGATTGTTAGCCGCAATTACTGCTAGCCCCAAATAAAAGCTCGCCAGCTGTCTTATCCGCGTAGCTATTATAACTCAGCGCTCCAATTCTTCACGAAGAATTGCCAAGCGCGTGTCGAAGGCGGAGCAGGAAGATTGCTGGCGAGCTTTTCTAAATAAATAGAGGCGCATATCATTGATATGCGCCTCCTGTTTGTTGTTTCTTATTGCATTCTTTCCTTCAGCAAGTTATTAACCATTTCCGGATTAGCCTTGCCACGAGATTTCTTCATGATTTGTCCAACCAAAAAGCCCAGCGCGCGATCCTTGCCAGCCTTGTAGTCGGCAATAGACTGCGGATTTTCCGCCAGCGTCTCCTCAACGATTTTCACAATAGCACCCTCATCGCTGATTTGTTCCAGGCCAAGCTCTTTAACCAACACCTGCGGTTCTTTGCCTGTTTTCAGCATTTCAGCAAAAACCTTCTTCGCCAGCTTGCTCGAGAGAACACCCTTGTTAATCAGGTTAACCATTTCGCCAAGGTTGGCAGGCGTGATTGGGAACTGCTCGATAGAAATGCTTTCGCTGTTCAGATAAGCCGAAACGTCACCCAGCATCCAGTTAGCGATACCTTTGGCATCATCAGTGTGTTTGGCTGCTTCATCGAAGTATTCTGCCATTGCTTTGGTTGATACGATATTCTCAGCATCATAATCAACCAGGCCTTTTTCCTGCATCAGACGAGCTTTGCGGGCAGCCGGCAATTCAGGCAGTTCGCTCTTGACTCTGGCAATCCAGGCATCGTCAATTTCAACAGGAACCAAATCCGGTTCCGGGAAATAACGATAGTCATGAGCTTCTTCCTTAGAACGCATGGAAAGTGTCATACCTTTTGCATCATCCCACGTTCTGGTTTCCTGTACGACAGTACCGCCGTCTTCAACCAACTGAATCTGACGCTGAACTTCGTACTCTATTGCTCTTTCCAAAGCACGGAAGGAGTTCATATTTTTAATTTCAGCACGCGTGCCGAATTCAGTTGACCCTTCCGGCATAACAGAAATATTGGCATCGCAGCGCAAGCTGCCTTCCTGCATTTTGCAGTCGCTGACCTCAGTGTATTCCAAAATTGCTTTCAGTTTTTCCATGTAAGCTCTGGCTTCAGCAGCTGAGCGCATATCAGGCTCGGAAACGATTTCAATCAAAGGCACGCCGGCACGATTGTAGTCAACTGCAGAAGAATCGGAGGTCTTGATGGTTGCACCGGAATGTATCAGTTTACCGGCATCCTCTTCCATATGAATACGCGTAATACCGACCCTTTTAGTTTGTCCGTCAACTTCAATATCTATATGGCCGCCTTCGCAGATAGGTTTATCGAATTGTGAGATCTGATAGTTTTTGGAAAGGTCAGGATAAAAATAATTTTTGCGGTCAAATTTATTAAACTTCTTAATTTCGCAGTCAAGTGCAAGACCTGCGCGAATAGCGAACTCAACAACTTGTTTGTTCAATACCGGCAAAGCGCCAGGCATACCCAGGCAAACCGGGCAGACATGAGTATTGGGCTCACCGCCGAATTCAGTTGAGCAGCTGCAAAAAGCTTTTGATTTTGTTTTCAGTTCTGAATGGACTTCTAATCCTATAACTGTTGTATATTTCATGATTATTTACCCCCCAGCGGTGCCATAACTTTGTGGTAATCATGTGCCTGCTCGAAGGTGTACGCAGCGCGCAGAATAGTTTCCTCATCCAGGAGTTTGCCAATCAGCTGCATACCAACCGGTAAGCCATCGGCAAAACCGGCAGGCACGGAAATACCCGGCAAGCCGGCAAGGTTTACAGGAATAGTGCAAACGTCAAGCATATAGATAGCAAGAGGATCCATCTTGCCGTCGATTGGGTACGCAACTACCGGTGAAGTAGGCGTCAAAAGCAGATCGCATTGTTTGAAAGCTTCTTCAAAATCCTTACGAATCAAAGTACGAACCTGCATAGCTTTCAGGTAATAAGCGTCATAATAGCCGGAACTCAGAACGTAAGTGCCCAGCATGATGCGGCGTTTAACTTCTGAACCGAAACCTTCGGTACGGCTGGCAGTAGTCATTTCAGGAGCTGAAGCTGCCTTCATGTCACGATAGCCATAACGCACACCGTCAAAACGAGCCAGATTGGCAGAAGCTTCTGCCGGAGCGATTATATAGTAAGTAATTACTGCATATTCAGTATGAGGAAGGGATACTTCGACAATTTCCGCACCCATAGCTTCATAGGCGGCAATAGCTTTCTTCAAGACAGCATCTACCTTAGGATCAAGACCGGCGCCAAAATATTCTTTCGGCAAACCGATTTTCAGGCCTTTAACATCTTGTTTCAGCGCCTTCGTAAAATCAGGCACCTCAACAGGCAATGAAGTGGAATCATGCGCATCAACGCCGCAAATTGTATTCAAAACCGTAGCGGCATCAGTCACGTCTTTAGTAATAGGTCCAATTTGGTCAAGAGAAGAAGCAAATGCTACACAACCATAACGAGATACACGGCCATAGGTCGGTTTGATACCTACGCAGCCGGTAAAGGAAGCAGGTTGGCGGATAGAGCCGCCGGTATCGGAACCAAGTGACCAGATTGCTTCGCCGGCCGCAATAGCTGCCGCCGAACCGCCGGAAGAACCGCCCGGTACCAGGTCAAGATTCCATGGATTATGCGAAGTGCCGAAATAAGAAGTTTCAGTGGTGGAACCCATAGCGAATTCATCGAGATTGGTCTTACCTAGAAAAATCGTTTCATCAGCACGCAATTTTTTAATAACGTGGGCATCATAAATAGGATTCAGGTTCTCCAACATTTTGGAAGAACAAGTCGTTCTTAGACCCTTAGTTGAAATATTATCCTTGATAGCCCCGGGGATGCCGGCGAGGGGAGCAATAGCTTCACCTGCGGCAATCATTTTATCAACCTTAGCAGCTTGAGCCAAAGCGTTTTCTTTATCTAAAGTTACATATGCCTTGACATCTTTTTCTACTTCTGCAATACGGTCATAGACATTATTCGTCAGTTCTACAGAACTGATTTCTTTTTTTACAAGCTTCTCATGCAGTTCATGAGCTGTACTCTTATATAAATCCACAGTATTTCCTCCTTCTATTCGATAACTCTTGGAACCTTGAAGCCGCCTTCATGTACCGCCGGTGCATTAGACAAGGCCACTTCCTGGCTTACTCCTTCAACCGCTGCATCCTCACGCAATACATTGCTGAGAGGCAAAACATGTGCTGTTGGTTCAATGCCCTTTGTATCCAATTCATTAAGAATATCAGCATAATTGAGGATCTGGTTAAACTGCTCGGTAAATTTTTCCATTTCGCTTTCTGGAATAGTAAGTCGCGAGAGCTGTGCGATATACTCTACATCCTTCGTAGTAACTTTCATTTTTTCACCATCCTAAATCTTTTATAATATTCACCCATAAGAGAAAATAAAAGAGAAAACTTAACCTATAAATTATAGCACAAAAACCATCTCGTTGACGAGATGGTTTTAATGGTTATTGTTTTAAAAGCCGCATGAATTCAGTTTCATCTATAACTTTAACGCCGAGTTCCTGCGCTTTGGTCAACTTACTGCCAGCCTCAGCACCTGCCACGACATAATCCGTTTTCTTGCTGACTGAACCCGAAACCTTGGCACCTACATCCTGCGCCATTGTTTGCGCCGTTGCTCTGTCTAAAGTGGGCATTGTGCCTGTGAACACCATAGTTTTACCATAAAATGGATGACTGGTATCAGTTCCGGCAACGCCCTTCATCTCCATATTGAGACCAAGTTTTCCCAGTCTGTACAACAAATCCTGATTGGAAGGAACCGCAAAATAGGAGACGACGCTTTCAGCAATCTTTGGTCCGATGTCTCTTATCGCGCTCAACTCTTCTGTACTTGCCTGACGCAGAGCTTCGATATTGCCATATTGCAAAGCCAATATACGGGCAACTTTGGCGCCAACATGGCGAATGCCTAGTGCAAAAAGCAGCTTGTCAAAGCTCTGCTTCCTACTTTCTGCAATCGCTGCCAAGAGATTTTCCGCAGATTTTTCGCCCATACGTTCAATATTTAATAATTGTTCTTTCTGCAGCAGATACAAATCAGCAGGATCCTTAACAAGTTCAGCGGCAATCAGCTGATTGATCACAGCCGGCCCGCAGCCATCAATATTCATGGCATCACGCGAAACAAAATGGATAAGTCCCTCTCTGCCTAAAGCCGGGCAATGAGGATTAGTGCAGCGGCTCGCAGCTTCACCTTCTCTGCGCACAACCGGCCAGTCGCATTCAGGACAGGTTGCCGGCATCGTGAATTCTTTTTCCTCGCCTGTTCTTTTTTCGAAAACGACCCAAAGCACTTCCGGTATTATTTCACCGGCTTTATTTATGACAACACGATCACCTATGCGGATATCTTTTTCCTTGATAAAATCCTCGTTATGCAGCGTAGCGCGGCTGATGGTGCTGCCGGACAACCTGACAGGTGTCAACACTGCAGTCGGCGTCAGAACACCGGTACGTCCGACCTGCAAGATAATATCTTCCACCGTCGTTTCCGCTTGTTCCGGCGGAAATTTGAAAGCGACCGCCCAGCGAGGGTCTTTGCCCGTCGCCCCCAGCAAGTTCTGTTGCCAGGCAGCATTGACCTTTACTACAACCCCGTCCGTATCATAGGCCAAAGTAGTTCTGAGCTTTTCATGCTTTTCAATCAACTGCCAGACTTCTTCAATGTTTTTTGCTTTTTGCCAGCCT
>JBOFWD010000186.1:0-5222 GCA_051653445.1 Acidaminococcaceae bacterium
CGCGCACGTGTCATTGGCGCCATAACAATTCTGTTTTTCAACTCAACAGCTCTTAATGCATATCCTGTAAAAATTGATTTCATATCATTTCACCCACTTGATAACATCTTCTGATTCTCCACGTGTTTTTTGATAAATATTTGAATTTTTTGCTCTATACCCAAAGGCTACCATGACGCTAACGCCAAAGTGCTCTCTATCCAAATTTTCAGTTTCTGAAAGGATCTCCTCAAACCTTGAGCGCTCAAACCCCTCCATTGGGCAAGAATCTATTCCCAAAAGTGCTGCAGTAGTCATCATATTTGCCAGTGCAATATAGGTCTGTTTACAAGCCCAATCAAATAACTTTCGTTCATCCGTCAAATCAAAATCATTCTCTTGAAATGCATTGAATCTACCATTTTTCATTATCTGTACATCATCTGGTAGTTTTTGAATATCACGCATTACATGATAAATATAATCTGAACCTGCTTTAGTATCAATCATTTTGCGTGCAAGTATCACAACCACATGACTAGCTGTCGGAAACTGTCCTTGAGCGCCCCATGAAATAGGCAATAATTTATTCAACAAATCTTTATTTTGAATAACTAAAAACTTCCAAGGTTCAAAGCCAAAAGAGCTCGGAGATAACCTCGCCGCTTCAATAATAGTTTCAAAATCAGATTCTGCAATTTTCCGTTCTGGATCAAACGCCTTGCAAGCATAGCGATAATTAAAGGCATCCATAATTTGCTTATTAACTGTGTTCATAATACATTCTCCTTTTTTTGGCATATTTACTTTATAAAGGCATGAAGCCTAGATAGAAAAATCTTTCTTTCACCACTTAATTCTTTTCTGCCTAGTACCAATTCTAGTTTCTCTTGCACATTATATATTATCGATAATCGTTGTTTTTTTTAAACCTTGATTAAAAAGTCTAATCAAGGTTTAAATGGTTATTTTTCAATTATTGCCCTCTGAATTTTGTTTGCATGTTTATTCAAAAGGATTCCAACTAAAGCAATATCTCCCTTTTCTAAAGCATCTATTATTTTAAAATGCTCTTTGCTAAATTCAACCAGAGGAATGTCTATGTATCCAAGCGCCGTTTCTACTTGAGTAGGAAAGGACACCAATGACCACATTCGCTTCAACATGGTTATTCCGGATTTCTCAATAAAATATTGATGAAAAAGCACATTATACTTTGCATATTCTGTTTTGTTTTTGGCTTTAGCGGCCTCATCTATCTTATTGGCAATTTCTTTAAGTTCTGACCAATTAACAGCGGCATTCTTTTCATGAATCCTTTCTACTGCAATTTGTTCAAATATGCCTCTTAAGCGATAAGCAATGGTAAGATCATCTATTGTAACTTCTTTCACAACTGTGCCCTTATAAGGAATATTCTCTACATACTGCAGTCCCTCTAACTCCCTTAATGCTTCTCGTACAGGAGCTTGACTGGTTCCATATAAATCCGCTAACTCTTTTTCTCTTAATTTATATCCTAATGGAAATGTACCATTGTGAATACCGGTTAAAATGGAATCACGAATCTGCTCTCTGGCAGATTCTCTCTTTAATTTTGACATTACCGTAACTCCTTTTTTGTACGATTACTTTTTCTTATTTTAATCCATTATGTCTTGCATGTCAAATATAATATATTATCGATAATATATTATATTTGACATGCATTTGATTAAATAACTCCGTTACCACTGCCTCACCTAGTATTTATTCAAAAATTTATGGTAAATATTAATATTTCGCTCACATAGATAAAACAATCCCCAATAGTAGATTTAAGGTCTAACTATAGGGGTATCATTTTATATTATCTTAAGTTTATTCGATTCTTACAGAAACTTTTTGAACTATATATGCGACTATAAAAAATTTGCAACTATTCTTTTAAGCAACAGTCACTTGCGTGCTTTTTGACCATCTCTTCTGCATCAATGCCAGCAATGCAAAAGAATACCCAGATTGAGCAATAAATTGCAGCCACTCCGGCCTCGAGTACCAGCCAAAGAATACATTAAGCAGCAAACCTATCGAACCTGTTTTATGATCAAACATCCCGGAAGAAACATCAAAAACACGCGCCAATAAGGCACTGTTCTTTCCTAAATATCCCATATCCTTCATTGCCGAAAGTCCCTCATGGATACCATAACCCAGTAAATATCCTGCTTGTAATATCAAGTAAACTATGGTTACTCGAAAAATTAAGCCAATATCAATTTTGACCAATGAACGGACAACCAATATTGCCAACAGAAGGGCAGCCATTATACCAATAAAAATTGATATAAACGTGTACTTACCGGCATAAGCAAAGATTGCTATCTCCACTCCCTCACGAGCGATAACAGTTGTAGAAATAAGGAATATTCCCATTTTTGACAAGTTGCTGCTTACTTGCTCTTGTACATGACCTATCATATTGCGGCCATGATTAATCATCCACACTATAAAAGTCGTAATCAAAGACAATGCGGCCAAACTAGCCATACTTTCCCACATCTTGGCCAACACACTGATATTACCCAAATAAGTTCCCGCTAAATGAATAAGCCAGCCCACAAATACAGATATGGCTATTCCCGCACTAGCTCCATAGCTAACGCAACTTTTCAGTTTGTTTAAATTCACTTTATCTAAATAGTGAATAATCACACCTACTACTAAAAAAGCCTCCAGTCCTTCGCGAAATCCCATAATGATTCCTGGTAATAATGTTAACATATCATACCTCCATTTTTTAATAATATTAGTGCTTACATTTATTAATTCATATTATAGTTGTTTGGTATGGAATTGTCAAGTGAAATGCTTTCCTTCTCACTCCTAATTGAGTGCGTTTTTGTATTTTCTATTTCACTCATTTTCACTAGATTACCTTTAACCCTGAACATGTCAGAATGAACCGCTAAATACGAAAATCTTGCAGTGTCAATTTTAGTAATTAATAATTTCTCTTTAACAGAAAATAACGCAGACTAATTCGCAATCTTCAGTGCAAGTTGAATAGATTTCCACTGTTGATACGAAGAAATTCTATTTCTGACATTCGTCTGAAGGTTGCGGTAAAAGAACTGATAGTCATAAATATGATACTCACCTGGTTGGAAAAGATCCAAGAGCGGCGGGTAAACCGCCGCGTCGATATCCGTAACCTTCAATGTTCCGCGAATCGGATCGAGATACGCTCCGGTCAGATGCGGAATCTCGTTTAAGATGCTGCCATCATAAGCAGTAAATACAGCTCCTTGGTTCAACGACTTGTCGGCGTAATCTCCCGTCGTTTTCCAGTTCAGCGGATTTATTCCCTGCGTTTTTAACGGCACGCTAAGCGAAGTTGCTATCTCCGGCGCTTCCGTGTTGAAAGAAACAATCACACCGATGTCTTTTTCTCCCCTTGCCATCCGTAACTGCGGATAACTTGCGATTTCCTCCGCCGTCACCCGCCACCCGACAACATATACCGCAATCAGTCTTTCCTGTAGACGAGGATCACGGAACTTGTCTTTCATCAGTCGCACAATCATATCAGCCCCTTGGCTAAATCCTGCCAGAATGAAGGGACGATCCGAATTCATGTTCTTCAGATAATGCTCGAAAGCCCCTCTCACATCCTGGTATGCCAGATCAAAGTAGCCACTCGCCGCTTTGGAGTCCATTTTGTATACATTCAGCGCCGCCTGACGATAGTATGGCGCATAAAAATTTGTCGTTGCATCATAAATCCCTTTTTCCATGTTGATAGCCCCAAGAAACTTTCCGCGTGCTTCGGGATCATCAAGTGGCAGGTTTAACTGCGCAGCATTGCCAAAAAACGTGGTCGACCCGACAAAAAAACATCTACGGCTTGCATTGCTGCCGGAACATTCCCATGATAGGCCCAGTTATTTTGGTCGCCATAATCGACAGCATCCGCATTAGCCGTGCCCAAGATAAAAAATGTCAATATCCATAAAAAAAGAGCCAATCTACTTCTTGTATTCTTAATCATCTGGCAACCTCCGTTTTTTCTTCATCAGCTACTCAAGGAAAGCCGCACCGCGAAAAACGCTCTATTTTCCTGGTTTTAGTCATCTATCTTCTGGCTTTCTTGACTTTAATAAAACCCTTTTGCGATTTCAGATAAAGTAAAACCGTGTGTTCGTTTTCTAAAGGCTTTTGAAGGTAGAATGGTTAATAAATCTCTTACAACTTACTTCATTACGTAAAATTGTAATGTTTATAATCTTCCATACCTTTTAACAAAATCCTCTATTACTTTTCTCCCATATAAAGCAAAAAATCCCCCACGCCAAAGTCTGGGGGAACATAAAACACACAATATTTGCAATTATTTTTAAATCAGCAAGCCCTTATGGTTTAAGGCTTTTTACGTGCTATCAACGCATGTACTCGATGTACGCTGTTTGTCTAAACCATTGTAAAATTTGTATTGATAATATTTAAAATGCCTAGTGTTTAAGCCGCCTCTAAAGGAAACTGTTTAATGCTTTGTATTGATATGTTTTAATTGGTTTTAAATGCTCTCGGCTTTGGCCGTAGAAAATTGGAAATAACCTTTTTGTATAAAACGCAAATTGCTTTTTGATTTATTGCATATTTGCAACAACTTGCAAGTAATATTTACAAGTTCAACTGCCGAGGATTCCTCGTTCGTTGTTAGTTACCCTTAAAACATCGAGTTTTTTAAACCTATAAAATGCCATATTTATCTTTTAAAGGTATTGTTCCAAACGATTTTTGCACTATTACAATCCACTGTGGGTTTTGGCAATCGTTGCTAGCTCGTTTAATACAAACCTTTTGACATAAGATGGAGGCGTGCGTAACCCCCTTTCCCAGTCCTGTATTGTCCTGAGTGGTATTTCCATCAGTTCCGACATTCCCTTTTGTGTCAGTCCAGCCTGCTCTCGTGCTAACTTAAATTCATGTTCCATATAGTTCACCGCCTTGCTTTGATAAATGCCGCAATAGATATTAATAAGGCAATCACTGCAATTGTAAACGTAATGTTTTCCATTGTCATAATTATGGTAATGTGGTATATTGTAGCTGTAAGTAATCCATAGGAGATTTTCAGACCACAAACTTGCTACTTATGAGCCTTGTACATGAGCACTGCGACCGTCAAGTTTATCAGTGCCGTTACAAGGTTTATTATTTATTTCTACCACATTACTTCACTCCCTTTCTATGTCTTAATA